>JAGRAG010000156.1:0-7484 GCA_020435025.1 Bdellovibrionales bacterium
ATCATCTGGGTTGGAACGGGTGGTAATGCTTAGCGTTGCAGTTGTCGGAACAGGGGACTGAGGTAGACTTTTTTGCAGGGACTGACTACAAGATAATTGCGCAAAATTACCGAGATTCTGTGGCTCCCATCAGATTTTATGGAGGACCCTAAGCTTGTCAGAAGTGAGATTTACAAAAAAGCCCGATTGGATAAAAGTAAAAGCTCCCATCGGAGAAAATTATTTGCACATTAAAGAAACGGTTCGAGAGCAAAAACTAGCGACGGTTTGCCAAGAAGCTCGCTGCCCTAATTTGGGAGAGTGTTGGGCTGGAGGTACGGCAACAGTAATGTTAATGGGCGAAGTATGTACTCGAGGCTGTCGCTTTTGCTCCGTAAAAACGGGAAATCCCCAGGGAGTCTTAGACGAACTGGAACCGTTTAAGGTTGCGGATTCGCTGTCAAGTGTGAGCGACTTAGATTATATTGTTTTGACATCGGTCGACCGCGACGATTTACCCGATGGGGGAGCTCGACATTTTGCGACCACGATCTCGATGATTAAAGAAAAACGCCCCGACATGCTGGTAGAAGTTTTAACACCGGACTTTTTTGGACGTGAAGATCTTTTACAAATTGTGATCGACTCTCAGCCAGACGTTTTTGGTCACAACATGGAAACCGTTCGACGATTGACTTCTCGAGTTCGAGACAAAAGAGCGGGATATGACCTTTCCCTAAAGGTTTTGGAGTTTGTGAAAAAACAAGCTCCGGAAAGGTACACCAAGACCTCTTTGATGTTGGGTTTTGGAGAAACCGATGAAGAGATTCGTGAAACATTAAGGGACTTAAGAAGTGTAGGGTGTGACGTTGTCACTTTTGGACAGTATCTGCAGCCGACAAAACTTAAGTTAAAGGTAGAAGAGTTTATCACTCCAGAAAAATTCAATGAGTGGCGTGAAGAGGCGGAAGCCATGGGGTTTTTATACGTCGCAAGTGGTCCTCTGGTGAGAAGTTCTTATCGTGCCGGAGAGTTTTTCATGAAAGGCATGATCCGTCACGGACACAAAAGAGCAAAAGAAATATTGGAAACCAGAAACATTAAATGAACAACACGGGGAAAGAATGGCTACACAAGAAGTAAATTTACCAGATATTGGCGAAGGTGTTACAGAAGGCGAACTCATTAAGTGGTTAGTGGGAGTGGGTGACACCGTTGAAGAAGATCAACCGGTAGCAGAAGTTATGACCGATAAGGCGACGGTTGAAGTACCAACGCCCGTTGCAGGTACAGTTGCTGAATTTAAGGTTTCCGAGGGAGACATTGTTCCTATTGATACGTGTATGTTGGTTGTCAACGTTGGTGAGAAAACTGTTGTCGCAAAGACAAAGCAGCCAGTTAAAGAATCTTCCGAGTCACAATCGGCGCCGGCTTCCACTCCCGTTTCGTCATCTGCTGCTGAATCCACTCCGCAAAAATCGACTAATGGGGCGGCGGCGGTAGAGCCACCTGTGGCAGAAAGTCACGTTCTCGCAACGCCGGGAACTCGTCGATTGGCTCGTGAAGCCAATGTTGATATCAATCAAATTGAGGGCTCGGGGCTTGCGGGACGAGTGACTCGTGAAGACGTGTTGGCTCATCAATCTGAGGGTGAGGGGCAAAGGGCCTCTGCTGTGGCTCCGACTCCATCGAAAATTGAGGTGCGCCCTTATGTTGGAGGTCAGGGCGTGGAAGAGCGAGTTCCTCTAAGAGGGATTCGCCGTAAGATTGCAGAAACTATGCAGTACACAAAGCAAGTCGTTCCTCATTTTACCATTATGGATGAGGCCAATGTGACAGAACTGGTAAAGGTGCGCAATCAAGCAAAGGATGCGGGAGCGGCTATGGGCATCAAGGTCACTTACTTGCCGTTTGTAATGAAGGCTCTTATTGCGACGATGAGAGAGTTTCCTAAGTTTAATGCTTCGATTGATGATGCTGCTGAAGAGATTGTCTACAAAAAATATTTTAATATTGGTTTTGCTGCGGACACCCCCAGTGGTCTGTTAGTGCCAGTGATTAAAGATGCGGATCAAAAATCTATATTAGAGCTCAGCCAAGAAATTGTGGATCTCAGTTTGCGGGCCAGAGATGGCAAATTAAAACTCGATGAGATGAAAGGGGCGACCATCACGATCACAAATATCGGAAGTGTTGGTGGTACTTACGCTACACCTATAATTAATCATCCAGAAGTGGCCATTATGGGAATGTACAAAATGACGGACAAACCTGTCTTTAGAGATGGAAAATTTCGTGCAGCTAAGGTCATGAACTATACCATGACTTGTGATCACCGATTGATTGATGGTGCGGAAGCGGCGCGCTTTTTAGCTAGCTTTATTCAGCGAATTGAAAACCCAAGCCGACTCTTTCTGGAAATGCGCTAACGGAACGACTAAAGAGGTAATAAGATGAAACGAGATTTTGATGTCATTGTGATTGGAGCTGGTCCTGGGGGCTACGTTGCCGCTATTCGATCCGCACAGATGGGTTTAAATACAGCGATTGTAGAAAAAGAGTACCTGGGTGGAGTCTGCTTGAATGTGGGCTGCATACCTTCAAAAGCGATGATTAATGCGTCTAAATTCTTTCATAAAGCCAACCACGACGCAGCGGTTATGGGTTTTGAACTCTCCGGTGAGTTGAAGCTCAATATGGAAAAGCTCAACAGCTGGAAGCAAACAGTTTGCGATAAGATGTCCGGAGGGGTAAAGCAACTTTTAAAAGGAAACAGCGTTACTATTATTAATGGGGATGCCCAGTTTGTTTCGCCTAATGAAATTGAAGTGAGTTCTTCTGAAGGAAATAAAAAATATTCTGCAGACCATTACATTGTTGCAACAGGCTCACGTCCTATTGAGATTCCTGGTTTCTCGTTTGATGAAAAAAAGATTCTTTCTTCGACGGGAGCTTTAGACCTTAATGAACTTCCCAAAAGATTGATTGTCATTGGTGGTGGAGTGATTGGGCTAGAGATCGGAACGTATCTTAAAAAATTAGGTACTGAGGTCGTCGTTCTTGAGGGATCAAATTCTCTATTTGGCGGCCACGTAGATAAAGACTGCACTCAAGTGATCGCTCGAAAACTGAAAAAAATGGGAGTGTCGGTACACCTCAATGCACGAGCGAAATCCTGCGTTGATGAAAGGGGTGGAGTTGTCGTTACGGCAGATATAGACGGTAAAGAAAAGCAATTTGAAGGCGACAAAGTTCTTCTTGTTGTTGGAAGAAAACCAAATAGCGATAGTTGCGGATTGGAAAAAGCCGGAGTCCAAATTGGCGATAGAGGATTGATCCCTGTGGACCCACAAATGCGAACTAATGTTTCACACATCTACGCCATTGGCGATTTAGTGGGTACGACGATGTTGGCTCACAAGGCCAGTCACGAAGGGGTGATTGCTGCCGAGGTGATTGCCGGTCACAATCGCGTGTTTGATGCAAAGACGATTCCTGCGGTGATTTTTACAGACCCTGAACTGGCTTCGGCGGGATGGACGGAAGAAGAGTGTAAGACCCATGGGCACAAAGACCTAAAAATTGGAAAGTTCCCATATGCAGCTAATGGTAAGGCG
The DNA here is from genome assembly GCA_020435025.1 of Bdellovibrionales bacterium. Lineage (GTDB taxonomy): Bacteria > Bdellovibrionota > Bdellovibrionia > Bdellovibrionales > UBA1609 > JAGRAG01. Next base: position 3,597 of record JAGRAG010000156.1, read on the forward strand.
GTCTCTTTGATGGAAACAGATGGTTTTGTGAAAATCATAGCTGATGCTAATACTCATGTGATCTTGGGCGTGCATATTGTTGGCCCGGAGGCGAGCAACTTGATCAGTGAAGCTGTATTAGCTTTGGAGATGGGGGCGGTCTTAGAGGACCTTGCATTGAGTATCCATCCCCATCCGACACTTGGAGAAACGATGATGGAGTGCGCTGAGGCGGCTATTGGCCATGCCATTCATATTATTCAAAAACCCATAGCCAATGGCAATGGGGCGTCTCGATCGGGACATCTATCGACATGATAAAGATTCGATGGGGAGAAGTGGGTTACTTAGAGGGCTGTGACCTCCAACTAGTAGAGCTTCAATCTGTCGCCGAAGGAGAAGAAGATCGGGTGGTGTTTTGCACTCACCCGCCTGTTGTTACTAAAGGACGAGGAACTAAGGATTTTGATATTGTAGGCTGGCAAGGTGATATTGTCGAGACCTCTCGGGGAGGACGAGCTACGTACCATGGACCCAGTCAGATTGTTATATATCCGATCGTTCACCTTAATCGAGAGACGCGTTCACATAAAAGAGATCTGCATCGCTACTTGCGTGGCTTAGAAGAAGGGTTGGTTGATGTTTTGCGGTCCTATGATGTGGACGCGACAACTTATTCAGATAAGAAAAAAGATGCCTTCGGGGAAGAGCTTCTTATGACAGGAGTGTGGGTCGGTGATCGAAAGATCGCCTCTTTAGGAGTGGCAGTTAAACAATGGGTCACTTATCACGGAGCGGCCTTGAATTTCACTTATGATCCAGCAGCGTTTCAGGGTATGAATCCTTGTGGCTTTCCAACGAAGACGATGATCTCATTAGAGGAAATCATTGGTAAAGAGTGTCTACCAACTAGAGAAGTTTTCGAAGATCAATTGTTCCTGGCTCTGTCTAAGACACTCGTATGATTGAGAAGATAGAAAATTTCAGAAAGAGATTGAGGTCAGGGACTCTAAATACATAGATTGTGAGTCCAATTTACCAGATTTGAAATCAATCCAGTTGTAAATGCATTACATTCGCTTCAATGTGTATTCCTTGAATATCAACCGAAATTTGCCCTTCTTGAAAAATTTGACTGCTGGCTTTTTCTCCGCCCGAACTTAAATTCATCTGTAATGATGGCAACGCACGAGAGGTGTAGATAGATTTAGTTTCTTTAACGGTTTTATCCAGCAGCACGGCTTCTATTCTACCATTTTCAATAATCTTAAAACCATTAGGATTCGTTGTATAAACTATGTATCTTATTTCTAACCATAGTTCGCTTGGGGTATCTATCGGAGTACGAAAAATCAAATTTATTGAATGAAGAGTATCCCCTTTGCTATTAGCTACTTGATTACTAAATTGGTTAATAGATGACATATCTACTATAAGATTATGTTGACCCAAATGTGGTGGATCATCATACTTTTCAAAAAATTGATCATTAAAGAAAATGACTCCCGCAGCTAAGGCCGAGTAATCTAAATCTTGAGCATCCACTTCTACGCCATTTTCTGCGTTACAACTGTCATAGAAGACAATTGCTCCGTTCGAGCGCACATCTAAGAAGCTATCAATGAAAGAAGTTTTAGTATCAGCCGGATTTAATAAAAGACAGTCATCACTGTCGGATAGATTGTAGTACTGACCAGCTGGAATCATACCTCCATAGCCTGCCCCATTACCGTTTCCACTCATCTTTGCCGGATCATTCTCAATCGGAGATCGAGTTGGCGTCCAAGTAGAAAGTCCATCGACATTCAAACAGCCCTGCCAAGTGACGGTGACGGCTAAGCCTAGCATCAGAACAAAACTCACTTTAAATCGTTTGTTTGTCGTCATATCTCCCCACTTGTTACTTATCTGAACCATAAAGAATGTATGGAACTGATACCTCTAATTGTATTACATCGACATTCAGAAATAAAACTGATATATTTGGTTAGGTATATATGGACTACTCACAGTTAATGTCTCAACTTGAAACACTCAGCCGTGTTGGAGAAGGTATAAAAGTTCGCAAGGTTTTGAGTGAACTGAATATCTCTAGAATTCCAAGGCCTTATAAACTTGGATTTGCTAATATTGCTCGCCGAAACCACCAGGCTTTTTTAGCTCTTAGAATACTCAATACCACTGTGCTTGCTAGAAATCCTTTATCTGAACCCCCAACTACAGAAGAGATCGCCGAATACAGCGTCTCATTATTGAACATTGGAGCCACTCGTGAGGCTAAGAATTTATTACGAGATTTGAATGATCAAGAGTTTAACCAGGTATTGCTTTATAGAAGCTTCGTGGCCTTCACCGAGTGGAACTATGCCGAAGCGGTCCCGTGGCTAAAAAAGTTTATAAGGCAAGAACGTGATGAGTATCAAAAAGTGATAGGTCAGGTGAACTTAGCCGCCGCCCTAAATTTTACTGGAGACTTTAATAGAAGCCAAAGACTTTTGAAAATCATTTTGAGTTCAACGGAAAAACATGGCTATCACCTTTTGCGCGGAAATGCTTTGGAGTTATCGGCCCTTGCAGCTATTGGTCTTAAAGACTATGGCTTGGCAAAAGAGTACTTGAGTTTCGCCGCAAATCATTTGAAAAATGTTAGAAATTTGACTGATTTTTATGTAAAGAAATGGGGAGTTATACTCAGTTTGTATAAACGGGTATCGAATCAATCTCTCGAAGAGCTTAGTAGATTAAAGAGAGAGGCTCTTGTTCTGCGGAATTGGGAAAGTTGTCGTGAACTTGATTACTTCAAATCTCTTTTCACTAAGGACCAAACTCTTTTTACTCATGTATTCTTCGGAACTCCTTATCCGGCCTATAGAAAAAAGATGCTTGAGGAAAAGTGGACAAATTGGTGCTTGCCCACCGAATATATTTATAAGTCAGAAGTAGTAGTGGAAGAAGAAAGAGAAGTTTTCGATCTTGCGATTGGGCAATGTGACTCGAAAGAAATATTTTTAGAGCCAGGACAGCTCATGCACAACTGTCTTATTCTTCTTGTTAGTGATTTCTATCGTCCCAGAGCTTTGGGTTCACTGTTTTCAGAACTTTTTCCTGACGAAGTTTTCAATCCCAATTCTTCTCCAGATAGGATATATCAATTGATTCGTCGATTAAGAGTATGGATAAAGAAAAATCGATTGCCCATAAGTCTGTTGGAGTCTCAAGGATTCTATTCAATAGAGCTTAAAGGCAACTTGGCCCTTCGTGTTCCTGAAGAGATTAAGTTGGCTAGTAAAGAGTCTGTGCTCATGGAAAAATTGGTGTCTCATTTTGGGAAAAAAGCATTTACTGCTGCAGATGCTAGCAGATTATTGAATCTTTCTAGAACCTCACTTCAGCGCTTTTTAACTTGGGCACAGTTACGTAAGTGCATAGAAAAGCAAGGTTCTGGGCCAAAGCTCTATTACAAAATTCTTTAAATCCTATCTATCCAAATATATCAGTTTAAACTTTAGCTCGTTCTTTTTACCATTAATAAATGGCACGTTGATGCAGTCAATTTTAAAAAGGAGTATGTAATGAGAACACTACTGTTAATTGCCGTGCTTTCTGTAACTTTGGGATGTACCCAGACGGAGTTTTCGGCATTTAAAAAACAAGAAGCTTTGCAGTCGAGCCCACTTTTTGGAAGTGAAATAGAATCGACGCAAGAAAATGACAAGCAAGGTTTCTCTTTGAATACTTTCGGAGCTGATGTCGCAAATTTGTGCTCCACAGGTCGAAGTGATACCACTGGCACCAATGTTATATCTTCAGAAATTTTAAAGGTGAGTCTTATAGATCCAGCGACTGGGAAGGAGGTTTGTAGTCAAATAGAAAGTGTTCGAGAAACGATAATAAACCTTAAACGACTTC
>JAGRAG010000156.1:7493-23785 GCA_020435025.1 Bdellovibrionales bacterium
TGTGAAAATCTATCTCGATCTGAATATCTGATTAAACTAACAGATCCTAGTATCAAATCGCAAGACTTATTATATGATAAAAACATGATGAATAATCAAATGCGTTTAGTACATGAGGAAGATGGGTCTTACTCCATTCGTCACCGAATGGGGAATAAAATCAGTACAGTTGATTTCTCCGATGCGGTCACAGTGAGTGCGCCGATTTCAAAAGATCTCTTGGTTCTTTACGATAATTTTCGAATGAAATCGTTTACTCCAGTTCCTTCTTCTAACAACAACTTGGGTTTAGATGACTCAATGTCTCAAGATGGGGATGATTGTGACACAAAGGCCTCACCTCTTATTATTGATACAACTGGTGGCCAAGAGCCTCCTAAGTTAACTTCGCTGACGGATGGAATTCAGTTCGACATTTTAGGGAAAAATTCATTCCCTAGAGCTCACGATAAAAAGCAAATCTCATGGATAACAAATCCTAGTCACAAGTTTCTCGTACTTCCTGATATACATGGTTCTGTAAATGGTATTGATCAGATGTTTGGTGACAATACGGTAGGACCGGATGGCAAGCTGGCTCAACACGGTTTCGCAGCTTTGGCCAAATATGATAGTAATGGCGATGGAGCGATTAAGGCTAATGAAGACTTGATCTTCAATAAGCTTAGGTTGTGGTCTGATAAAAACAGAGACGGTCGATCTTCCCCGAGTGAACTAGAGACCCTTAGTGAGGCTGGAATAGTTGCTATTGATTTGGTCTTTGATGAAAATTATCAAAAAACGGACAGATTCGGGAACAAAATAAAATATAAATCAATTGTAAAATACAGAGATGGCAAAGTGAATGTTATTTATGATATTTGGTTTAGGTTTTATTGATTCCCAAGGATTAGTTTTCCGGAGAAGTGCAGTGAGAATACGAAAAGGGTGCAGAATATTTTGCGCCCTTTTATTGTTCAAAATTAGCCGAAAAACGAGAGGCTTTTGGAATTTTTTTTTGTTAAACGAGTCCGATTTGGGTTTGTGATTTCCTAGAGTTTGCAGTTATCATTTGTTGTCTGTTGTAATGGCAAATTTGGAAATTCCTGCTGATTTAATGGTATCGATTAATTCTATCACTCGACCGTGAGAAACGGTTTTGTCTGCTGCTATGATGGCTTGTATCTCAGGATTCTTTTGAACATGGTCCTTAGCAAACTGAGCCAGTTCTTCAAGAGAGACAGACTTACCATTTACCAGAGCTTCGCCACTAGGGAGAATTGACAATTGGAATTGTGATGGAACGGTTTCATCACTGCTGGCAGCTTTTGGAAGATTAATTTTTATTCCAGATCTGACTATAAACGGTGTTGAAACCATGAATATAATGAGTACTACAAGAATAATATCAACAAATGGAACAATGTTAATTTCCGCTATTGGTTCATCATCATTTCCACTGATTTTAGCTCCCATTTTTATGCATCCTTAGTTGGGGTTGAAGCAGAAGTTTTTGCGTACGCTAGGCAAATCTCTTTAACACTCTCTAAATTCTGCATGGTCTGCTTTACTTGCTTTTGAAAGTAGTTGTAGGCAACAACGGCCGGAATGGCGACAAGAAGACCAACAGCGGTGGCGACAAGGGCTTGGGAAATCCCAACCATAACGGGGCCTGGATCTCCTTGGCTGGATGCGAGGGTCTTGAGGGCGTCCATGATTCCTAACACCGTTCCCAAAAGCCCTATAAAAGGGGCGTTCGAACCAACAGTAGCCAAGAAGTTGAGTCGTTTTTCCAGTTTGGGACGCTCAATCAATGCATAAGAGCTAAAAATCTCTTCAAGTCCAGGTGCCCCATGAGCTTTAACGTGCCTCATGCCGTAGGAAAGTCCGCGACCTTCCACAGAGTCTTTGTCTCGTGACATGGATTCAACCTCTTTTAAGTCATTGGTTTGCAGAGTCTCTTGGGCCTGCTCAATGATGCGTTCACCTCGGCTACGAACCGCTCTTAAGGAGACAAATCGCTCTAAGATAAAAGCCACACTCAATACGCTGAGGACAATTAGCAACCAGAGTGTTACTTCATGACCGAGCTGTGCTATAGCAAAAAATTTATCCGTTAACATATTTTGAACTCCTTTTCTTAACTCCATAGGTCTGACGGGATCAGAGTAGTTGTTAGATTATCTCCTCTCTATAGACAGATGACAAGTTCGTCCTTTGTCGATATGGTGAACGACAATGAAGTGGATATTGGTTGTATTTTTATTATTTTCATTCACAGGCTGCTTGTGGTCAGACAAAGGTCCTGAATCCATAATTATCATTGCAGTAGAAGGTCTTGATTCTGAATCAATACCGTGTGCCAGTGAAGATGTAGAGAAAGAACTTTTTGGATTTTTATGTCAGGAATCTGTACGGTTCACCCATGCTTATACAACTTCCATTATGAGCCAAGCAAGTTTAGCGTCCTTAATGACTGCAAAGTATCCCATTGATATGGGAGTGTGGCACAATGGTTCAAAGTTTTTGTCGGCTCAGGAAACCACGTTGGCTGAAACAGCTTTGAAGAATGGATATAAGACCTCGTTTTTTTCCGGAGGAGCCCCTGTTTGGCGGAAAAGTGGACTGGCCCAGGGGTTTGAGGTTTTTGATGATTATGTAGATGTTACTGAAGAGTTACTATTTCGACCTGTATCAGGTGTGGTTTCGCAGTTTACTTCATGGCTGGATCAGACTTCGGATTCAGAGTCGATCTTTTCCGTTTTATATTTACCTGACGTACAGTTTCCTGAAGTTGAAACTCGTGAGAATCTTGGAGGAGTAGTCCGCCCAAAGGGTTTTCAAAGTCAGTTACACGAAATCGATGAAACATTGTTTTTGCTCAAAGAAGAGCTGCTATCCAAAGGGCGTTGGCACAACACTCATGTTGTACTTGTTGGATTGAATGGCCGTCCCTATTCAGAAAGATGGAGTGAAGTTAGGGGTACGAATTTATACGGTGAGAATACACGTGTGGCACTTTTGTTTAAGCCGGCACAAAAAAGAGAGAGAGATTTAGGTGTCAAATGGAAGATCGACAACAATGTTTCTCTTGTCGACTTGGGAAAGACTTTGTTTGAACTTCTAGGGTCTCCTAAAGAAGACAACAAAGACGAGAATTCATTTGAAGTCGTTAGCTTCAAAGAGGCACTGCTTTCTCCTAAAGTAACATGGAATGAAAGCCGACCTATTTTGATAGAAAGTGGATGGAGCAGCTGGAGAGGAGTAGGAGTGACTCGCTTTGCTGTTCGTAAGCACCATTTTCTTTATATTTATGATGACAAACCGAAAATCTATGATTCGCTTATAGATCGAAGGGAGGCACAGCCTCTCAGCGTAGATAACCCTGTTTTCCATGAGCTCCTTTTAGATATAGATAGGTTGTTAGTTCAAAAGGGGTTTCCCAGATGGAAGCCTCTTTCAGAGAATTTAATTGATAAGTTAAGAGTAGGTAGAAGTTTTTGGCAGACAGAAAATGATCGAGAAAAAAAAGATGCTGGAAATGCATTACTTATTTTATCTAAAAAGCGACCTTGGGATCAGCAATTGTTTGGCTGGTTGGCTCGACATGCTATTGATAGAGAAAACTGGAAATTGCTAAATCATGTTGGTCAAAAGGCCAATATGCCTTTGTGGAGTGCTATTGCTAAAATAAATTTAGGCAAGCCTCAAAAGGAGAAACTGAAAGGGTGTGCCAGATATTTTAACAAAAACTCTAGAAAGTGGAAAAAGCCTCAGAGAAGCGTCTGTGAAGATGAGGTATTTATGGCCTTATTGGATTGGCTTTATTGGTCAAATGAGAAAAACCGAGATAGTTTGAGAAATCATTTTTTACGCTTAAACTCATATCGGCTACTTGATGAAAAATTAGTCTTAAAAAACATTAACACGGGATTTTTTTGGGATACGGTGACGGAATCTCCAGATGCTCCAAGTTATACGGAGCTTTTTTTTCTGCTTCCTTGGAATAAGAGATTCAAAAGTAAGATTCCAAATCAGTAAAAATACTTCCAATGGCTGGTCAAGGGTTTGGAATGACGATCTTTAAATGTGAATGAATCAGGTGGACCCTTTCAAGAAGTCGTCCTTTTTTTTCAAAGGTAGCCATGGCTATGGATCAATGTTTATAGAACTTCGGCGGTGATTTCTGTTCGTCGTTTTAATTTTGAGGCAATCACATAAAGTAAATCCTCTTCGACAGGAAGCACATCAGGCACTGCAGGAGATTGAGTGGTCGTCATTAAGTAAACCTTTTTTGGTCGAATCATACCTACAACTTCAATCCATTCTTCAATCGCTTCATTACTAGAATTGTTGTTGGGACCAGAAAAGAAATGACCCTGCAAAGAGAGGTTTTCAAAGCTCTTGCAGGCGGAAATGATTCTTGAAACATTGACTCGGATGAGTGGCTTGTTGGCAATATTGAAGTTTCTGTCATCACCAGCATCCAGTTTAACAATAACTTCATCGACTCCTTGTAAGGATTGAATGATCTTCTTGTTATCTAAATTTCCCCCATTTGTTAAAAATAAAATACGTGTCTTTGGGGAGCGTTTGTCTCTTTCGTAGCGTATGGCCTCAATTTGTTCGGAGAGTAGAGAACTTAAGCTGGGATCACCGTTTCCAGAAATCTCTATGGCACTTGGCAACTTATTTAAAGCTTGGCGCTCATCCAGTACAGAAGCGAGGGCCTCAACAACTTCTTCGACTGATAAAAACTGCAGTTCGCTTTTAATTTGATTGACCTTAATTTCGGTAGGACCTAGATAGCAATAGGGACAGTCAAAAGTGCAAATCTTTGTGGAATTATTTAAAATATTAATTCCTACATTTCCCGGAAACAAGACCTGTGTCGAGTCGGTATATACTATAGATTGCACGAGTGACATATGAACTAACCTTTATATAGAAAATATAGTTTAACAAATTATAAATTATTTTCAAACCTTTACCGCTCTTGTGAACTCCTTTATCATAAAGTCTGTATTCTCGTTTTTAGAAAATCATGCGGAGATCTATTTTTTAACTTAGTTAGAACTCAAAGAGCAAAAGTAATTGGAATGAGATTGAAAATCACTTTGTTTAATTTTAATAAACCAAGCTTGATTGTTTTGGCGTGCACTATGGCAGTGATCTCGTTGTCTTTGTCATTTAATGCCTACGCGACTCAATTAAATTCTCGATTTCCTGGTTTTGTAGAGGACGATGTAGGTTATGGGTTTTTTCTAGGGGAGCCAATTTCTTTCAAATACCAGAAATGGTCCAACTGGAGAAATGCCCATGCATATGGAGTGGGCTATGAACAGAATGGAAAGATGTTGACTGGCTCATGGACGTATTATTTTTACCAATTAAGTGAGGATGATCGATGGAAAGGGGATGCCTATATTGGAACGATAATGTATGGGTTTCACGTCGGGGCAACAGGTTCCGTTCACGTAGGGGATGAAGACGAAGCGGCTCGTGTCGGTGTCGAGGGGGGTATTAATTTTGAATATTTAGTCCCTGACAGCCCTATTTCTATAAGACTAGAGATCACACCAGTACTTTATGCGGCAGGAAAAGAGACGGCAGGATTACATGGTGGTGTAGGTTTAACTTACTATTTTGATAAAGAGGGGCGGCCTCAAGCCTTTAACAGAGGGTATATCGAGAAAGCAGAAGACAGAGAATTTGAAAAAGCCTTTGAAGAAGACAGTTTAGGTGCTAAACCCCAAGTACAGAAAAAGAGAATCAAAAGAAGAAAAAAAGTTAAGAAAAAGAAAAGCCGTACGAGAAAGAAAAAAATTAAAAAAGACGACGACGGAGAATTAGAAATCTAGCTTTCCTATCCAAAAGGGGATGCCTGGATTGTCATTTGTTAGTAGCTCAATATAGCTTGATACAGATAGTTGAGAAGTTTGTTTGCCAAAAAAAGACTCTGGAACTTCTGATCTACTGAGAAGTAGGAGTGAGTCACCGGAATGGACGTGGATGGTTTGGACATTGATATTTGATGTTGGATAGACTCCGATGAATTCTCCTGCAAGGGGAGGTGCTATTCGGTTTGGCTCCGAATAGTTTAAAGAGATGTCATAGTGAGTGCTGATTGGCTGCGATGCTAAGCCTTGTCTTGATAGAAAGATCTGTGGATGACCCACATGGGCCCAGGATATTTGAGGTCCGTTTTTCATGATGACTACGATTTCCAAGCAAGTTGTGTATTCATTTTTATTGTCTTCTTGGTAAATGGTGTCGTTGGCGAGCATAACGGCTATTCGGAGGTGATTGGCGAGGGATGAAATGCAAGACATGATTGAAAAGGGAGAAGTGAAATCAGGATCATCGACGGAAGAGTTTACGAAATCAGAAATGGTTTGAATGGCTTTTTTAGCGGAGTTTCTATTTCCCCATGGGGTTGCGACAATCAGTAGATTTTCGTCCGGAGAAAAATGAATCTCTGGTTTAGGGCGAAAAAGATTGTTGCTATAGATTTGATGGTCGAACTTCATTAACCACCACCGAATTTTTTTAACTTACTTTGTGCTTTTTGATAATAAAATCCACCCTTTACATCTTCATCAACGATTTTACGCCACTTTTTCGTAGCTAAGGGAGTGTTGCCAAAGCTCTCTTCCATGTTTGCATCTTCGTATATGATTTTCATCATTTTATTTAGTGAACGAGTGGCATCTGCCTTGATTTTAAGCGCATCCGGATGTTTGGGAACAATCTTTAGTACGGCCGAGCAGTCCAAAATGGACTGTTTAAAGGCCTCGGTTTGAAAATTGCCTTTACACCCTTTTAAACTTCCCTCAATCATTTTGTTGAAATTGGTTTTTACTGAGGCCAACTCGCGTCGCGCTGTTGATTTTAAGTTTTTGGGATCAGGGTAATTTGAGTTTAGGTAATTTTCATATTTCTGTATGGCTTCTTTCCACTTCTGTTGAGCGGCCGTTTCTTTGGCTATATTATATAGTGATATTCCAGAGCTGACGGAACGATCATAAGCCGCTTTTTGTTGTAGCTGTTGCTGTTTAAGTAGATCTCGTTGTTTTATAATGTCTTCCAGTGCCGTGATCTTCTCGTGTAGGGGGTCAATTACTTTGGCTTCATTTAAGCACTCTTGCAATTGCTCAAGAGATTGAAATTCATTAAGCCTTAACCGGCACTGTTCGACAACATCGGCGATGATAGCTTCATTTTTACGTTGCACTTCTTTAATTCTATTTTGTTCCTTTTTAATATTTTCAAGTTCTGCTTGGTTGCCACATAAGGATTGTAGCTCTTTCGAGTTTTGATAAGAGGGAACAAGATTGTGAATGTTAGCGACTTGCTCTAAGCAAAGATTATATCTGTGTTCGACATAGTGCTTTTGAGCCAGTAGCAGCGAGTCTTTAACAAAAGCCAATTGCTCTTTCGTCAGTTTCTTGGCTTGTGATGAAAGGTCGACCTTTCCATTTTCTTTTTTTGGTTTGTCCTCTCCCATTAGGATTCCTAACAGCAAGAGGGGAATTAGTGCGATTATGGCAAAACGGATCATTTTTGTTTTTTTCTGCTTCTTTAAATCGCTTTGGTTTCCAATTAACTCGACAGCTGGCACGCCAGGCTGAGCATAGGGCATTGGGACATTCATTCCAGGATGATATCCGTAGGGCTGCTGGTGGGGTATCATAGCACCGCCGGCGAAAGAAGCAGGAGTTGGATGAGGAGAGTGAGTTGGAGAGTTTGGAACAAGAGCGTTGGGTGCAGGTACAGATAACTCTTCGAAATTGTCATTGTGGACTTCAAAGAGAATACTGATCGATTGAATAGTTATTTCATCTCCACTACTGAGTTTTGCGTCTTTACTCGGAACAAGGGGCTCTCCATTTAAATGGGTTGTATTTCTTGAATTCAAATCACGAATGTAGAAGCCGTCATTTGTACGCGTGATTTCGAAGTGATTTCGACTCATAAAGGCATCATTTAAAAAAATCTCACAGTTACTATCTCTTCCAGCGATCCAAAAATTTCCTTCTAGTCGTAAAATCTCACGTGCGCCTCCAGAATAAGAAACTTTTAAAAATGCCGTTAAGTCATTGTTTCCAGCGGCGGTGACCTCCATTCCGGAGACATCAGAAGAGTCTTCTAATTCTAATTCTTGATGACCAATGGGTTCTCCTGGCACTAATGAGTTTCGGTTCTTATCCTTAGGAGTTTCTTGTACGACTTCAGGTTCTGGCTTGGGTAGTTCAAAGAGAAAACTAAAGGGAGGGACTTGAAATTGAATTCCATCTTCTAACAGAAAGGATTCAGCGGACTGTCCTTCAACGGTTAAGTTGCCAAACTTTGAAAGAGAAGAAATAGCCCATTCACCGTTATCTTGAAAAACATGTAAATGCTTTCGGGAGATACCTTTTTCGTTAGGAAGAACAAAGTCATTTTCTTTGGCGCGACCAATGTAAAATTCGTCACCATCTCTTAGTTCAAGAGTTCCAATTAAAGCTCCGTTATGAAAGACCTTAATTTGGCTCATTAGTAACGATCCTCCAAATGCACTCGACAGTGTTCGTAGTTGGCACGGGCTTCTTTGTAGATGGAACTGGTCTTAATTGGAGAAAGAAGCATGACATTCCTAAAACTAGTGAGGCAGGGCTGAAATTGGTTAGCTTCGATAAATTTTCTTCCCTGGACCATATAAAATTGAATCAGTTCCTGTTTCTTTCTTAGCGCCAATCTTAAGTAGCGATTGCAGAGATTGTGGCTGGGGAATAGAGAGAGGCAAGCTTGGAAAGATTCAATAGCAGATCCGTAGTTACCTCGTTCGTAGTCGCGAAATCCTGCTACGTAAGATTCTTGAGCAATTTTGTAGCTATCTTGTGTTTTCCCAGACTTTTTTAGCTCGTTTCGTTTTTTAATAGTTTCGCTGACGGTATCTTCAATACGGTGACTTAGTTCTTCATCGGTTAGAATTCCTGGGTCCTTTTTACTTTTCACATCAGACATCATCAAAAAGAGAAACAGGGCGCCCACAATTCCAACGATTATATAAAAATTTTTCTTCGAATCGGCTGTTCTTTTGCTGTGACTTGAATGAATTCCACCACTGCTCGGACTGTATGGGGCCTCTTGATAAGGGGCTACTGAGGCCTGCTCTTTGGATGTTAAATATTGATCTTGAGTGATTGGTGCTGAAGGGACTGCTGGAACTTGTAATGTGTAACTAATTTCCGTACTGCCAATTTGAATCACATCTCCGGGCATAAGAGGCGCTTCTAGTGCCTCGTGGCCATTTACCATAAGTTTATTTTGTTCGGATAAGTTCTGTACAATAGGGCCCTGTGGAGAAAAGAAAATGGTAATGTGCTTTCTGGAACATCGGGAATCCTTTTCAAGAGAGATGTCATTTTCTGTGGACCGACCAATATAGATTTGTTGGCTGTTGATTTTATATTGGGCCCCTTTGTGAGGGCCAGCGCTTACAGTAAGTAAAATCGAAGGTGTAGCTGCGGGGGCCAGTGAATTCATCAGTATCCCTCCTCAGACAGTGGTATCAGTGCGATGAGAACATAGGACACCGATTGAAGCCCAAATACCGATTGGGCAATCAATTCATGATTGACGCCACCAATTTCTAATTCGTTGGTGACCAATTGGTCTGGAGTCATTTGTGCACGGCTGACAAGGTCTTCCAGGTTGAGCTTTAAGGCTTGGTCTGTTAGTTCTGCTAGAGACATCCCAATAACCTCGTGAGGGTTTAAATTGGTCTTTTCAGCAAAAGTATCGTTGATAGAGGTGATGGAGCGATCGCTTACGGAAATGGCGATCGCTCCAAAGCCTATTAGTTGAGTCAGATTTTGCATTTCTGGATTTCTATCATGTTCGATAGGACCAGAGGTTTCCCCTGAAGTGCCTGTAAGGATCTTTGTAAGAGCACTATTGATATTGGTCGTTAGTTTGTTCAGGGCAGGAAATTCATAAGGGCTTTGAACGTTATCCTTGCCTTCTTTCAGCGCTTCGTCCAGTTGGCTGTTGATAGTTAGGATGGGGTGTTCAATGAGTTTGTAAATAAAGAAGAAAAGAATTCCGCCAACGATCAAAGCAAGAAATAAAGTTTGAATGAACAGGCTGAGCGTCCGCGAATCATTAATTGCCATAGATCCCATACCATAGATGACGACAGCGAAGGCCTGCACCGAATAGTTGCCACTTGCAGGATTGTAAAATTTGATAGGAGCCATTGCACCGATCGTTGCATCATCAATCTGCTCAACCCCTTCTTTATCTGTCTTTCGACCGACGTGTATAAAGGCCGTATCCGGAAATTGACCCATGAGCCTTGGTGGTGCGATCACTTCTCCGTTAGAGGCCTTTATTATCATTGCTTGTTCAACGCCAGATTCTTTTTCCGCAACCTCTACAGAAACAATGGAATCTTGTTTGTTCATGATTGCCGTTCGGTTGGCTCGTGCAAGAGAACGAGCTATAGTTAGGGCACGTTGCTGACTTTCCTTTTCGATACTCGATTTTAAAATTCTAACTAAAGGTATAGTCGATAAACTAGTCACGATCATTATGAATGCAACCATAAATAAAATAAGAACCCATTTAAACTCAATCAGTTCGGGTAGCTTGTACACTCCGGGCATCAAAACTTCGTCTATATAGTTTTGTGCTTTTTCAATAAAGCCGACGAATCCTTTTGCTTGTGTTTGAGGTTCCGCAGATTCATTTTGAGCATGAACCGCATGAGGTTGACCCGGGTGAAATGGATGCTGTTGATATTGGGGAGGGTATTGGTATTGCATCGCTGCGTTGCCGTTAAATGTGTGTCCAGGAATTCCTGGCGCCGGGTTTTGAGGGTTGCCCGTATGAGTTTGGTGATACCCAGGGTTGCCCGAATGAGTGAATGTTCCCGCTCCACCTCGTTGAAAATCAGGGATCTCCGCAACTTCAATTAAAATCTTATATAAAAGTATCTTGTCCCCAGATTTTAGCCTTTGAGATTGAATTTTAACACCATTAACAAATGTGCCATTGGTAGACTTCAAATCAGAAATGATGATCTTATCTGCTAAGAACTCAATAACGGCATGTTCTTTTGAGATATTCGCACTTTTTATTTGTACGTCGGCCGTGGCGCTTCGACCAATAACAGTTCGCCCAGGTTTGAGTTCAACGGTTTGTCCGGCTTGAGGTCCGCTAAGGATATTAATCACTAACATGTAATTGATCTCCTATTTGGACTTCTTTGGTGTGAAGAGCGCCTGCAGAAAACTCAAAAGCAGAGTGTGACTTCCAAGAAACAAGAAGAGGTTTCCAGGGGCGCACGTTGCGATGAATTTCGGTCACCACTAAATTTTTATCGACGAAAATAATATCAAGAGCAAATTTCATAAATAAAGTATGAACATTATTGCAGGGTTTAAGCCACAGTGCCGAGTTTGGGTTTAACTCCTTTTTCCCGAGTAAACCGAGCCCTCTTCCTAAAAAGGTGTGGGCTTTAATTAAATCGGATGCCATCAGCAGATCATTTCGTGTTGTGTTTCGGAGTTGGCTCATCATTGGCTCCCTCCGTAAAAGAACTGGATGATCACTGGGGCAAAGACCATAATGAAAACGGCCGGTAAAATAAATACCATCATCGGTAATAGCACCATCTGACTGGCTTTCGCGCCCGCTTTTTCGGCACGGACGAATCGCTCCATTCGCATCTGAACGGATTGGTCTTTTAACACCGAGCCAATACTGGCCCCGGTATCTCCGGCATCGATGACCACAGAGCAGAAACTAGTGATCTCCGGTATGTCGAGGCGTTCAGCCATATTTCGTAAGGCCTCTGAACGAGATTGTCCAAGTTTAATATCTTTTAAAACAATAGCAAATTCGTTGGCTAATACACTGTCTTCAGCCTTATCGACAATTCTTTGAATGGCATTGATCAGCTCTAAGCCGGCTTCTGTTGAGAGAGCGAGAAGGTCGGTGAAAAAGGGCAGATCAGCAATCACGGAAACGTATCGAGTTTTTATTTCTTGTTTACAATAGAAAGCGGGGAATTGAACTCCGGCAAAGCCAAAGACTATGCACAGCCAATAGGGGTATCCGAGTTGTAAAGCAAAGTTTAAGACGACCAGAAGCATCGGAAACATCACTCCCCAGAGGATTTGCAAACCGATGTACTCATCCACATTTATTTCTCGGGAAAGGCCGGCGCGGAGAATGAGAAGTCGGACTTTTTCACGATAGCTTTCACTTTTGACTCTTCGAGCATGTTGAAGGGTAAAGTTGTGAACAAGAGGGCGAGAGAAATTAATGATTCCTGACTTCGATTTTTGTGGCTCATCACCAGAAGCCCATGCAAGAGCATCGACATCTGTGTTGTTTGAAAAGACCACATTCAAAAACAGATAGACGCTCCAAGCGGCCAAGCCGAGTCCACTGATAAGAATTAAAAAGTCAAAGTCTAACATTTAAAACCTTTTTGTGGTTTAAGTATCCCATGTTCCAAGTGATTCTCGCTTCTCAATCACCACGTCGAAAACAACTCCTCTTAGAAGAGGGGTTTGAATTCAAAACTGACACAGTAAAAGTATCGGAATATATTGAGGAAAACGTAAATATTACGCAAAGCATTATTGAGTGTGCTGAACGTAAAGCCAAGGCTTATGTACAGGAACACAACTATTTGAAATCACAAAAGTATTTAGTCGTTTCAGCAGATACAGTTGTAGTTTTTCAAAATCAAGTGTTCGGAAAGCCGACTTCGGTAGAGGACGCAATTTTAAAATTGGAAACCTTAAGTGGATTAACGCATGATGTCGTAACTGCGGTCGCTATTTATGATCTTTTTAAAAACGTCATGGTCGCTTTTGCGGAGGTTACCAAGGTGAAGTTTAAGCCACTTAGAAAATCAGATATTGAAGACTATGTGAATACGGGAGAGCCGATGGATAAGGCTGGCGCTTACGCTATTCAAGGTTTAGGAAGTCAATTTGTCGATTCTATTGAGGGATCGTGGTCTAATGTTGTTGGTTTTCCAATGGAAAAGTTTAAAAAGGTGGTCGCTGAAAATGGCTGGTCTCTCCCTCGCAGATAATTGGATCAACTTAAATCAAAAAATTCAAATCGCAGCCGAGATGTCTGGAAGATCGATAGAAGATATTTTATTCATCGGGATTAGCAAATTTCAAAGTCATGATAAGATTGAAGCCCTTTATCATTTGGGATGTAAGGCCTTCGGGGAAAGTTACGTTCCAGAGCTTGTTACAAAGCAGGTCGCTCTATCGGGTTTAGATATCCAGTGGCATTTCGTGGGCCGACTCCAAACCAACAAAGTCAAAAAAGTGGTCGGTACAGTTGACCTAATTCACTCTGTGGATCGTCTAAGTTTAGGGGAGGAAATTGATAAAAGAGCAGCGCATATATCGACCGTTCAGCCTATTCTGGTCCAGGTGAACATTCATGAGGAGGAATCAAAAGCCGGAGTTCACATAGAGAAAGTTCCAAAATTATTAGAGCAACTTCAGCGCTTGCCTCACATTCGGATTCAGGGTCTAATGTCCATGCCACCGTTGTTCGCGACGGAATCGGAGTCTCGCCAATCCTTTGCAAAAGTTAGAGAGCTGTTGATGACATGGAAAGATTACTTGGACCCCATGCATCCTTTTGATCAGCTTTCCATGGGAACCAGTCATGATTATGAAGCGGCCATTTTAGAAGGGGCAACAATGATTCGTTTAGGCACTGTATTGTTCGGCGAAAGACCATCGAGGTGATTGTATGGATACATTAATGGGTAAAAAAATTGGATTTTTAGGCTGCGGAAATATGTCAGTGGTATTGATGAGCTCCATGATCCAATCAGGGGCCGTTGATCCACAGCAGGTTTGGGCGAGCAACAGAAGCCCGAGGAAATTAGAAAATGCCGTTCAGTCTCTTGGCATACAAAAAGCGGCCAATAATGATGAGTTGCTTGAGAAATGTGACATCATAGTCATTGCTGTCAAACCCCAAGACTATCATGAGGCCATTGAACCTATTGCGTCTCAGTTTGAAGAAGATCACATTATAGTGAGCTTAGCTGCAGGTATTTCTTTAGACTCTATGAAGAGGCTCTTTTTCAAGTCATCAAACTTAATACGTGTTATGCCAAACACTCCGGTAAAAATTGGTAAAGGTGTGTTGGGTCTGACTTGTGCCCATTCGGCTCAGCATCTCTTACCATTAATGGAAAACTTGTTTTCTGGTGGTGGTTATATCGTTAAGGTCGAAGAAGGGGAGCCGTTTGAAGCTGTCACTGTCGGAGCGGGGAGTGGTGTCGGGTTCGTCTTTGAACTCATGCTTTACTGGCAGGAGTGGCTTGAAGAGCATGGTCTTTCGCGCGAAGAGGCTCGTCAAGTAACTGTCCAAACTTTTTTAGGAGCTTCGGAACTTGCTCTTCAATCTTCCTCTCTATCTTTAGATGAGCTTCAGCGTAAAGTGGTCTCAAAAAAAGGTGTAACGGCTGCTGGATTGGACTCTATGCGTGAACTAGAAATTGAACGTGCCATTAGATACAGTTTTGAAAAAGCTGTCCTACGGGATCGAGATTTAGGGAAATCATAGATTTTCACTAGGCAGTATCCTTTGTAGCAACGGTCGGTTTAGGTGGCTGCGGATTTTTTGTTTGATCTGCGTGAGATTTCTGTGACTAGCTTTAAAGCTAAATTACCAGCTTCGGAGCGGACAAGAAACGCTGGCTTTTCACTTGAGCCATTTCTTTTAATCGACTTACCTTTTATTTCTTTTGTGACCGGTTGATGATAAATTTCTAAAATCTCGCCCTTGATGATTCCGCCCATCCAATTCCACTGGATGGAATCTCCAATCTCATACATTTTATTGGAACTCATAGTTTCTCCTAGGATCCGTTTCAATAAAGGCATCTGATTTGACTGTATAGTTCCAAATTCATCTGATTTGTATTTAGAAAGTGACTACTTGATAACTACGCGACGCGCAATATTGAGGCTTCAGCAGAGAAGTTCTAGACCTTTGTTGATTCCTGGCGATGGATTTCCTAAGCTATTTATATGTGTAATAGGACTCCATAGGAGGGGAAAAGTGAAAATTGCTCCAATAGATGTAGCGCATAAGTCGTTCAGCCGCAAAATGATGGGTGCTGATACTGAAGAAGTGATGGACTTTCTTCGTATTGTTGCTGATGAAATGGAGCAGCTGATTCGAGAACGCAATGAAATGCGAGAGACATTACGAGAAAAAGAGTTGCAAATAATTGAATACAAAGAGCGTGATGATCTTTTAAAAAGTACGATTACGACGGCGACCAAAATGTCCGACAAGATTCAAACGGATGCTGAGCGAGAAGCGCGTTTGATATTAAACGATGCTAAACAACAGGCAGAAATGATTGTTCGTGACGCAAGGGATTCGCTGAAGAAAATTTATGGTGAAGTGACGGCTCTTAAAAACATTCGTATGCAATTTGAAAACAACTTGCGAGCCATTGTTCAGTCGCATATCACTATGTTGGATCAGGGAAATCAAATGATGCCGAGTCCGGAATTTGCTGCGGGAGATCTTAGTTTTAGTACGGAACCGCATGCTCAGCGTGATTCCGCGACTTCGTCAACGATGGCTACGGATGCAGAACATCAAGTCATTAAAGATAAAGTGGCGCAGGCGGTTTCGCGAGCGACTCACTCACAGGTTGAAATGTAAATTTCAATGGCATTAATCGGTTTTAAGGGGGGGATTTGAGTTTTCATCCCCCTTTTTCTTTTCTCTCATCTTATAAATCCGGAGTGCTTCTTGAGGTGTATGTTCAACCACAGGCACCGAAGTCGGCTGTTGTGGGAATCTATCAAAATAGACTGAAAGTAAAAATCAAAGCTCTACCCGTTGAGGGGCAGGCCAATCAAGAAATTTGTCGTTGGTTGGGAAAGCTTTTAAAAGTTCCTAAAAGCCAAATTGAAGTGATTCGAGGAACGACTCATAGAAATAAAGGGATCTATATCGTCGGCATCGCCCTTAAAGATGTTGAATCAATAATTATGTCGATTTTAGAAGAGAAAAAGCAGCCAACTTAGTCGATACAAACGGCACTCTTGAATTGCAAATGAAAGTTCAGATCACTTAAAATTCCCAATGCGTATGTATGAAGATCACTTGTATTTAGCGAAGGGCGCTCTGCCAAGCTAGAGGCGGTCCCACCGTAGGTGGGATGGCAGCAAGGCAGGAGCCGTGCCCCGAAGCTGAATACAAGTGATCTTCATACATACGCATTGGGAATTTTAAGTGATCTGAACTTTCAT
>JAGRAG010000157.1 GCA_020435025.1 Bdellovibrionales bacterium
AAGGGAACAAGCTCCTTCGTTTTCTTTCCGGCATTTTTGATAGAGATCCCTAAAGGTTTTATACGACCACATTTCAGGATTTTTTTTAGGAGAGTAGGCATCATACAAAACAAGATTGGCCAAATGGGATTCCAAAGCGATCTTATCCGTGAAACTGCCCTTTCTTAAGTACCACTCGATATCGGGACCTTGCCAATGATGCTTTTCTAAAAGAGTCGAAAAGGCTTCGCCAAAAGGGATCAACTCCGGAAAGTGATCTAGGTGTTTAAGCGTGAATTTCATTAGGCGCAGATCGATTTCAAAACTCACTAGACACAAAGAAGCTTTGCAGCCCTTGGCCTTTTCTTCTTGAAACGCAGTTAAAATAGCTGCGGCATTGGCTCCCGCTCCGAGTCCTACATCAAAAACGGTAAAGAATCTTTGCTGCGAAGAAAACGGTTCCCAAAGACGCCGCCGAAACTGTGTCTGGTCGACATATAGTATATTTGCTTCTTTCCATGGTCCCACCGGATTGTGCATGATTTCGTTAACCACATTGTTGCGAATCGAGGTGGCCCCTAAAGTGGTTTTTACAATCTCAAAAAGAGGGGGCGCTGCCGGGGGTGACACAACACTTACTCTCTGTCAGTGGGATGGATTAAAATTTGAAAGACCTCATCAAGCATGGTTCGTCCTTCATAGTCCAAAAGAAAGGCAATTTCGCATTTTCAACAGAACAGCGACCAGCAAGGGAGATCTCATTAAAAGATCTTTTCCAAAGTAACCGTTTGTTCGTTTTCTAAATAAGAAGCATCTCTTACAGACGTCGGCATGATAACCCCTTCTGTATGTTTTCCAGTATAGGCTTTCACATGCAAGGATCGCAACCCTCCGAGCCACCAACGACTGTCTTCCATGTAGATCATATCGCCGTCTTCGGCTTTTAATTCCTCCATAACGTTTTTAGGAAGAGAAATGGTCTCACTAGGAAGCGTATCATCTAGGTGATACACAAGCTCTCGAACTTTTTTTCCAGGAACGTGATTGGGCGTTCCACCTTTATAAGCCGCCATAGATTGGTCTAAGGTTTGAATCGTTAGACCCATAGTTTGTTCTTCAGAGGCGGGAGCAGTTACTAACGTAACGATGTAACCAATGATAGCTGTGACTACCATTCCAAAAAGGGCTCGCATGTAGATGTAGACTCCGTTCACGGGTCCGCCCACAAATTTAGCAAGGGGATCAATCCATTCAGGATTAAACACTGTAATCACTGTTAAAATACTTCCTGTGATCATGGAAACACAAGCGGCTGTTGCGTTAAACCTTTTCCAAAAGGCACCCATAAAAATAGTCGTAACAATGGAAGGTATAATGATCATAATCCCTTTGTAGTGAAGAGACATTAAGCTTCCTTTTTGCATATAAAAAAGTGGTACGAGGGAAAGACCAATCGCTGTAGCGATAATAGAAGCATAACGAGCTGCCTTTAGATAGTGCTCGTCATCCGCGTCTTTTTTAATTAAGGGTTTATAGATGTCATAGATCCCGATAGCGGCACAGGCATTGATTAAAGTATCAATTGTGCTCATCAATGCTGCCATCAAAGCAGCAATCACAAAACCAAAAACCCAATGATTTTGTTTAACAGTGATCCAGCAAACGATTAGGAATGTATGAAAGGAGTTACTAACGTCAATAAAATCATATCCTGGAATGGCACCACCAATGTCTGCTTGCTTCATTACAAGTGATTTGCCAATCCAACCAACAGCTCCGACGATGACAGCGGAAACGGGAAGTGTAAACATCACGTTACAAATAACCGCTTTACGACAATCTGCCATGCTTTTAATAGTAAGGTATCTCATGATAAAGCCCTGGTTCATAAAAGTGAAAGCGATACTTCCCGCCAGTGCCTCACCCCAAAACAGTCCCGCGGTATTAAATTTTGGATTTTCTGTTAAATGGGTAAAGGGGAGTCGATGAGTGATTGGCAAATAGGCCCAAAATTCATCAAAGCCACCAAGTGCCCAAATACCAGCAAGAATGGCAATTCCGCCAGCAATATAAAGCATCACCCCTTGAAAGAGATCTGTAAAAATAACGGCCGTTTGTCCACCGAATGTGACATAAGCCCCTAAAAATATGGTGACAAGTGGAACAGTATAAAGAGGATTGATTCCAAACATTCCTCGCATTGCTACGCCGATAGTAAATAGGTTATAACCGATATAGAAAAACATGTAGGCCATTATAATTGTAAGGGCTATATAGCGAGCGGTGGAGTTGAATCGACGCTCAAAGTACTCGGGAATGGACTTCACACGAGCAAAATAAACAATTGGAAGCCAGCCGAACATAAAAAACGGAACGATAAACCAATCGTTCATATAGGTCAGGCCGCTACTCATGCCGGTGTTAAATCCCTGTTCTGAGTATTTTAAATAACTGTAGGATCCAATTCCCGTGGCAATCATACTGGCTGCGGGTAACCACCAAGCAAAACGCTGACCACTGTAAAAGAAATCATTAATGTTCGCATTAAATCGAGCGAAGTAGCCACCAAATAAAGTGATGGCCGCAACATAGACAACGACAACAATGGCAATAGCAATCATCGCTTGATTACTCAGGTCGATACTAAATTCGGGAGCCATTAAAGACCTCCTTTAACGGGCATATAAAGAGCTAGATAAATCCAAATGGCGTGAAAAGAAGCAAAGGCGACAAATCCACCAAGAAGTATATTAAACCAAAATGTGTCACGCCCTCTTCCGAGTTGACAGGATTTGGTTTTAAGAATTAGTAGGATCCCGCAGAAAAAAAACACAAAGCCAAAGCCATACATGTAAAGGTAACTTGTCCAGGGGTTTTCTTCTCCAAGCCAACCGACGATGAGACGGGGGTAGGAATAGATCAATGCGAGCAGTGGCACGAGATAAGCGAACACCTTCATTTACAGGACTCCTGTTTATTTCTTGAAGGTCTTGCATATCAAATGGGCGGCGCGGCAACAAGTGAATTACAGAATATGTTTCGTTTCAGTGACGTATTATTGACAGGTTGTATAGGCCACAACAACCGAGTTGGGTCGAATGGCAGAACTCACTTCGTTTTCTTTTTTGAACTTTTCCAGGTTGGAATGAGCGGCAATTGACATTTCACTAATGATTTTACCATCTTCAGTCTCTTTGATGTGCTCGGCAAGAGACCCTTTAGAAGCGACAAGCGAGTTTGGCTGGACTTTATAGGATGTAAAAAGCTGCGCGCCATAGTTGAAAATCACCTTTGGTTTTGGCGATTTTTTAAACTCATAAAAATTATCTCTTTGGTAGGTTTGAAGCTTGGAGCGAACTCCATAAAGTTTGCAGGTCCATTTTGATTTCTTTAAAAGGTGCTTCAGAGTCGGCACGTGACCCTTTTGAAAGTTCTCTTGTAATTGAGAGATGGTTTGATGGTTGACGGACTCAAGTGTGGCGCTCGAGGCCACTCGTGGAAAGGTAAACAAGAAAACTAAAAATCCAAACATTGCCAACTTCAACAAACGCTCCTCAGTCAGATCACACCCACAGAAGAGCAAAGGAGAAGCCATGTTGGAAACATTATAACTATTTAAAATAACAAGATAAAGCGGGACCAAGAAAATTATTCCCAGTAAGAATTTCAGTTGGCAGAAATCGAGGGCTTAAATTGGTCAGTTTGAAAAGCGAATAAAACATTCTTCCGCAATCTAAGGGTGCTGTTTGTGTAAAATTCAGGCTATGAGATCAAGGGCAGGCATTTGGTGACTTTAGCCACTCCAGTAAAATCCGGTGCAGTTGAGAGCCCTCCTGGAGATTGCAGGCCGGACCACAGAAACGATTGTCTAAACTGGTTTCCAGCAGACTTCCTGAGGATACCGTTTTGGCCCAAAAATACGAGCTATTCACATTTCCGCTCGCAAAGGCCGGCGGTGCAATCCCGCCCGTATCGTGGCAGGTCGCGCATTGGGGAACAAAATAGGCTTCGTGAAGAAAAGCAAAGCCATCGGGTCCACAACCTTTAACACTTTCAAATTCAAGGTCTTGTCCTACTTGAAGGTCGCCTCCAATATCAGAGCAATTTTGGTAGGGAATCGTAAGCAACAATAAAAATGCACCGAAAAAGAAAACACGTATTCTCTGAGAGCTCATATTTCAATAGTATTTGCATTTTTCGTAAAAGAGAATAATCAAGGTTATTAAATCTTAGGTCGTCGTATCCATTTGAGACACACGAATTTATAGGTCTTTATGAGTGAGGTAGAATGAGCCAACTTGACTCCATAGTGTTTGATTTAGGCAACGTTTTAATTAGCTGGGATCCAAGAAATCTGTATAAAAAAATTTTTAAAGAATCAGAAGAAATGGAGTACTTTTTAACCCACGTTTGTTCGCAGTCTTGGAATCACACGCTCGATGGTGGTCGAGATTGGAATTTGGCAATTGCAGATAAAGTAAAAGAATTTCCCAAGTATGAATCAGAAATTCGTGCCTACAAAGACCGATGGCCTGAAATGTTAGATGGCGAAATCGTAGAGGTAGTCAGGGTGCTAAGAAAACTGAGCGCCGTTGAGTCGATACAATTGTTCGCAATTACAAATTGGGCCCATGAAACTTGGCCAATAGCGCAAGACAAATTTTCTTTTCTGAAGTTATTCAAAGACATCGTGGTTTCCGGAATTGAAGGAGTCTGCAAGCCAGAACCACAGATCTTTGAGTTACTGCTTGAAAGGAATCAACTACAAGCGCATCAGTGTGTTTTTATAGATGACTCGTTTCCAAACGTTATAAGGGCGAGGGAGTTAGGATTTCACTCTCACCATTTTTTAGATCCGGACTCACTTAAAATTTGGTTAAAGGACTGCGGTTTCCTGATACCCGTGGAAAACGACGATTAGTAATGAATTGAGAATATTCTTAATGGCGTTAATGTGCCTGAGTTCTTTAACTTTTGTGGTATGATTTTTGATTAACTATCAAACATGAGATCCAAATACGGGTTGAGAACTAAATTATTTATGTTGAGTGTCTATTTTTTAGTCACTCCCGTCCACGGATTGGCTTCTCAATGCGTAAAAGCCACTGAAGGGGCGAAAAGCCGGTTGAGCGCCCTTTTACTAGATGCAAGGACCTTGCAACGCCTCAACTACATTTCAATGGAAAGCTTTAAAGAAACTGTTGAGGAGCTTGTTAAGCAATCTGAAAACCACTCAGTTGAAGGGTCAGAAAATATATATGCCTTTCAAATCTTTTATCAACGGCAAAGATTGATTACAAGAACTGTCGATCCCAATGAGAGAGCCGCTCAGGTCAACGAAGCAATGGATACTTGGTATAAGAATCACAGACCAAGGATCACCCCGAGATTTTTAGAACAAACTATTGACCCACTATTAAATGTTGAGTTCGTGAGCCCTCTAAAGTCTGCAACGGGGTTATCGCTTCTAGCAGATGCAAAAATTTTAAAACGCCTAAAAATGATATCTGTAGAGGACTATATGATTACGGAGTCGTCAATTTCTCATATGAGGGGAGAGTCGTCGGTCGGTGATACGACTGTCGTGGTAGCAAAAGAAATCATTAAGAGTAGATATAAATTAGTTCACCCAATCGGAAACCTAAGATACGCAGAAGGAGCTGTCGATCGAGCTTATCGTGCATGGTTAGAAGCGGGCTCACCGGCTATGGTCCCCAAGGTCATTGAAGGAATAATAGATCGTCAATTAAGTCCTGCTTTGTTTACACCAAAGTTTAATCCGAAGTATTGGGAGATGAAGGAAGATGTTACGGTTCTGATGCGAATGGGTTTGTTAAGGGAGATAGATTTAGACTCGATTCGCGAGAGGATCATAAATGAGCGGCCAGAGGCAACGAAGAGAGAGATTTTAGCGAATTTAGCCTATGCTGTATTTAAAAACCGAATTCAATTGTTGAATATAGAGATAAGTCCTGAGAAAAGGAAACAGATTTTATCCGGAGTACTTCAAAGGTGGCGTCAGTTAGGACGACCGAGGTTGACTTCTGTTGTGATGAAACAAGTTTTTGATCCATTGATGTATCCGGAATAGGAGAAATAAATGAATAATACCACCAGCAGAAATCCATCCGTTGGGGTCGAAGTAAAAAAAATCGATTCTAATAAAATACTAATCAGTTTCGATTATACATTTGTAAAAAAATTCAGATCACTTGGAGTAGAAGAACAAAAGTATGTAGTGTCTTCCAATGAGGTTTTAAATGTGATATCTGCCTACGGTGAAGATCATTTGGATCCGGAAAAGCATGAGGTGCTCAAATTGAAAAACGGTCTATCAAAGTTAAACTTCACGGCTGCAAACGGTGAAAAAATGGAGATTTTAGTGAGACCCCGCATTTTATGGGGGAAACGCTTTGAGGTCTTCAAAGATGGTAGAAAAATATTTGGGTAGAGGTCTTGTTAGATTTTTTTTAAGGACCACAAGTGACATTTCGTTTCATGTCAGTTAGTTTGATCGCGTGAATTCAAAAATGGACGCACCCACATCAGATAAGCTGAGCAAAACGGAATTTGTCTCTTTAATGGCTATCATGACATCTGTAGTGGCTCTTTCCATAGATGGTGTGCTTCCGGCCTTTCCCCTCATAAAACAAGAGTTCTCCGTTAGTGAAACGGAAATTCCAATGGTGGTTTCAACTCTTTTTTTAGGGTTGGGAATAGGACAGCTTGTGTTTGGTCCTTTATCTGATGTGTTTGGAAGAAAAAAACCCATTTATGTTGGACTTGCTTTTTTTATGATGGGGTCGATCATTTCTAGTGTAGCCACGAGTTTGCCCATGCTTCTGGTTGGAAGAGCTCTTCAAGGTTTTGGAGGTGCTTCACCAAGAATTGTATCTGTTGCTTTAATTCGTGATGAGTACTCCGGCAATGCCATGGCGCAGATTACTTCCCTTGTGATGACTGTATTTATTCTTGTGCCGGCGATTGCTCCCAGTATAGGCCAAGGAATTTTATGGGTCGCGGATTGGCGATGGATTTTTTATATGCTTGTTGCTGTGTCACTTTTAGTATGGGTCTGGTTTGGGGTTCGCCAACACGAAACACTTACTGTGGAGAAGAGAAAATCTTTAACGATGCAGCATTTTATTTATGGAACAAAAGAGACGTTTTCACATATCACGACGGTGACCAGCATGATTGTTACAGGTCTGGTTTTTGGGGTTTTCGTTGGATACCTGGGTGTTGTCCAGGAAATTTTCGATAAAATTTTTCAGGTCAATCATTTATTTCCTTTGATGTTTGCGATCCTAGCCTTATCCCTAGGAGGTGCCTCATATTTTAATTCTCGGATGGTTTTAGCTCTTGGAATGAGAAAATTAATCTTAACGGCTCTTTTGTCCATGGCAATTATCTCCAATTTATTTGTAGTTTATCTTGAAGCTGTGCAGGTGGGAGCGCCTCCTCTGTGGCTATTTATGGCTTATATGATGCTTACTTTTTTTTCTGTAGGATTTTTGTTTGGAAACTTAAACGCTTTGGCCATGGAACCTCTGGGCCATGTTGCGGGAATTGGCTCGGCAATTTTAGGGTTCGTTCAAAGTGGTATTGCTGTTGTGATAGGTACATTACTGGGGTTGTATATGCATGGAAGTGTCGTTCCCTTAGTAATGAGCTTTGGAACTTGCAGTTTAATCAGTTTAGGTATTTTAATTTTAGAAAGACGTTTTCGAAAAAGCGTCAGCGTTTAAAAAAGGGCGGAACTTATCCACCCTATTCACGATTAGAAAATTATAGAGATTTAAGAAACTGAAGGAGAGCCTCTCGATCTTTTTTAGGAAGGTTGGCGAATTTATCTCGTGAGAACTTTCCTTCTCCATCATGCCATAAGATAGCTTCTTCTAAAGTTCGGGCTCGTCCATCATGTAGGAATCCTGCTCTTGGATTGACCACTTGGGTCAGCCCAATGCCCCAAAGGGGACGTGTGCGCCACTGTCTGCCATTAGCAAGAAAATCCTGGCGGCCATCGGCTAAGCCCTCTCCCATGTCGTGCAGTAACATGTCGGTAAAGGGAAAAATAACTTGGTGAGAAAGTGTTTTGACGTCGCTAGGCCCAGTTTTAAAAGAGGGACGATGACAAGTTGTGCACCGAGCCTGCTGAAACAGCCGAGCGCCTCGAGTGACTTGAGGAGAGTCGGCATTTCGACGAGAGGGAACCGCGAGAGTTTTAGAGTAAAAAACCAGTCCTTCAGCAACAGAGTCTTCGGCTTGTATAGCTTTATGGTTTGGATTTTTGGATTGATAATCCGAATAAAGCGGAGTGTCTTTGATGCTTTCATCTGGAAAAAAAGTGTTAGTGACACCAATGTCGCCGTTGAGTGCCCCGAGCGACTGATGAAGAACACTCGGTGTGTTGGCTTTTAATCCAAAGCGACCCACACTTCGAGCGGGGGAAAGACCTTTTTGATATTTTTCTACATCAAAAACGTAATTCACGGTCCCTGAAACGCCCTCTTTAGAGTAATCGATTTGCGATTGTTTTAAAATCTCTTCTTCGGGAATAGCCTCTAACAGTCCCAAGCCAAACATGGGCATTCCCATTCGTGGACTTGTACGGACATCACTTTCCCAAAGTCGACTGATCCAATTTCCTGAAGGATCTAGTGTTTGATCATAGGGATTGCGTATATCAAAAAGTGGCTTGATCAGTTCCACTTTGCTTCCATCAGGATAGGTGAAAAATGACTTTTCTAGCTTCATCCAAACTTCTGCTTGGCCAACTCCGGGAATGTCTTCGCGAAGTGAGTAAGATCCTAAGTGAAAAAGCTGGGTAGAAAAACCAGGAACGGCGACGGGAGCGTTATATTTGTTCTCTTCGCTTGGTAGTCTTGAAAGGATCTCTTCGTTTTCAATGCTGATACGTAAAAAGATCGCTTCGTTTTGATGAAGGCGAGTCCACCTGTCATCTCTAAGTCCGACAGGAAGTGAACCCCGTCCGTCGCGATTGTGGCAGGCCATACAGCTGGTGTTGTTAAATACAGGGCCCAGGCCGAACTCAGGGCGATGAGGATCATCAGAGAAGTTCGCTTCAAAATCCGCATCCCCTTTTAGGTGCAACTCAAGCTCTTCAGAAGTGAGTCCCGGTGCAGGAAAACGAAAGCCATGGCTCGTCGGTTCAGCATTTTTGGAGGTAGCTGAGCCGCCAAGATCCGTTACGCTCTCGAAGTCAACAGGATCTAAGGGGTGCTCTGGCACGACGTGCGCCGCTTTTTTGGAGTCACATCCGACAAGAGAAGCAAGTACTAATATATAAAGCCAGTGTTTTTTCATATTTTACTCCTACTGATTGATGAGAGGTAAAACTTTTTGTTCAAGCAGATCAAATAATGTGTGGAGTTCCTGAACAGCCTGATTGACTCGAACACGTCCGTCAGGCTTCAAAATGGCTTGACGGAAAGACTGCGTACCATTTTCAGAAATGGCTTGAATCGAAGCAATGGAACGATCGATTTGGCTTATCACTTGTCTGGCAAGCTGTGGATCTTTTAACTGGATCAGTTCGTCAATGCCGGGTCCTTGAACGGCGCCATAGTCACCCGTATAAACAGCCTTTACGCTCTCAATGTTGTCTGTAAAGTCAGCAATGGAGTTCCAAGAAAAAGGGGATTCAACCTTAGTGACATCGGCAGAATTAATAGAATCTCCCATGGGGTCAGCTATTTTGCCATTTGCGACTTCATCAACAATTCCAATTAGACCATTAATGTACTCTGCCAGAATAGAACGAACGGAAGGATATCTTGGGTTATCGGGGCTGGGATTCATAATTGTGATCACATATCCAGGAGTCTTTGGATCATCTGGGTTCTCGTTGGTTTCCCAAGCAAAGGCGAGTCTCTCTGTGTGCTCTGCCAAGACTAAGGAAGTCGCTAGCAGATACTCTATTTCCCGAGTTGTCATTTCGGGAAGAGATTTTTTTTGCTTTGTTTCGCCATTTCCGAAAAGCAAGAACTCTATGGTGTGAAACCCCTGAACATTGGTACCAAGACTTTTTACAAAGAGACTGTCTATTTTATGTGAACTAGAAATAATGGCTTCGATATCGACTCGGTTTAATGGCCAGGTATCAATCATGGGATCTATACCTAAAGATTCAACAGGCCCAAAAAGAAAACCTTCGGTAGCTTCCCAAGGACGTCGGGTGTTTCGCCAAGCCTGTTGCGCTCTTTCTAGGTTTTCTTGTGAGGGCTGACGGTAAAGTTCTTCGATCTGGTTATAAAGAAGACGACTTTCTTTTGAGAGATCCTTGTAGGTTTCTAAAATAACATAGTAAGCGATATTTCTAACGACCTTAACATCTAGAGGCAGGTCTGCGTTATTGTCGGGTTTCGTGACTATTGGTTTATCTCCACCTTTAGCCGAGTTTCCTTTTTCTTGAGAGCAGCCGAAAACGCCAAGGACTAATAACGACAGTAAAGTCGCGGTTTGAAAAAACTGTTTCATATAGGTATTCTCCTCGTTTACTCAGCCTAAAGTTTCGACATCAAGTCAAAGCCAAAAG
>JAGRAG010000158.1:0-9504 GCA_020435025.1 Bdellovibrionales bacterium
CTTGTTCGTCATTGAAATTAACTAATTGATATCCTGCTTGTATACCCATATACATTTTATTTCGGAGTAAAGGAATTTCGATTCCCAGTCCGAAGTCAAATCCTAAGGCTCCTTCTTTTGCAAAGGCTTCTTGGCCGTTAACCTGAGAGGTCCGGTAGACTTGTGAGAAACCACCAATCAGGTAGGGGTTTAAACTTGCAAGACCTTTGGTGACGTTTTGCGTGTTAAAATAGTACTTAAGATTAAAGCCCATGGAAGTTAGAGCTGCGTCGCCATTGACTTCGGTTCCGTTAGATGAAAAACGGATAGCATGATTTCCCGTCAAAAAGGAAATTTGTAAAGCAAAACGTAGGTCAAAAAAATAACTGAGATATAACCCAAAAGCCATAGCGTCTTTATATACATTGCGCAGGCCTTCTGTCATAAATCGACGTCCGCCAATAAAACCTAAGGTAAAAAACCTTCCGTTTCTAAAAAAGTTGATATCCTCTTCTTCTTCGGAAGCTTCATCAAACTCGCTATAATCTACAAAAGGATCATATCCATCATCAACTGTAGATTGAGCTAATAAGAACTCAGGTGCCTGAAAAGACTCATTAGCTAAAGTAGAACTCATTCCCATGAATACGGTGATAAATAGGCAAGTTTTCCAGAATGAAATTTTGATCATATGTTCAAGTGTAGCAAAATCGAAGCCTCTGGGAAAGAAGATACACCTATCTTGGGGGTGGCACTGTCTACTAAATAGGCGAATGTCTAGGATTTCACTGGATATCATAGATCGTTAGTTTCAATAAGATCTGCAGTCCATATGAAAAAGCATGTATCCAGTGCTCAGGCTCAAATTTAGGCTTGATCCGAAGTCGAGGTTTAAATTGAGTCCTTATTGGTCGGTATCGATTGCTTTGCTAAGATGGGCTTTTCCACCTAAATAGCTTTCAGCTAAATTCACCGTATGGTTTTTCATTCTTCGAAGAGCTACGGCGATATCACTGAGGGTGACACTGGCTAAGGCTGGAATCTTATGGTCATGGATTCTTTGGATATGATGCCATTTTAATTGGTCGGCGTACTGGTTGATCCCTTCACGAATCTCATCAAATTTCTTAAAATCAAATTCACTGTGATTTTTTACATTTTCAAAAATGGCATCAAATAGACTTTTCACATCCGTAGCTAATTGATTCACCTCTTGATGAGTTTCTCCATCAAACCTCAGGCCGTGGCGTTCGAGTCGTTCTAAGTAGTAAGTAATAGATTCACAATAGTCAGCGACACTTTCCAACTCATCGGCCATTCTTAAAATGGATTGTACGCCTTTGGTTTCTTCCTTGGTCAGGCTGGCTTCCATCACTCGTCCTAAAAATATGGTGATTTCTTTTTGGATGTTATCAGAAATGGTTTCATACTTTCGGATACGTGGAATTAGATCTTTATTTTTATAGGGGTCTTCTAACAGACTCTTTGTCCAACTGACGGCATCGGCGACCAATTGCCCCTGTTTGACAACCTCCAAATAGGCTTGATGGATACCAAGGGCTGGTGAAAGGGTGGAAAGATCACCAACAAAATCTAGGTGTCTCTCTTCTTTTTGCTTCTCTTCAGGAACGATCCAACAAACGGTTTTATGAAGAAGAGGAAGAAGGGGAATAAAAATCAACGTATTGATCACATTAAAAAGTGTATGTCCCGCGGCGATGTGTGGTGCGACGTGTGGTGCTGTTCCATCAGCAGCGATAAAAAAAGCATCTCCAGGAATTATGGCTTCAATCAGGTGACGATAAGGTATAAAAAGTAGCGTGAGTATGAAAACCCCTAGAACATTAAAAATAGCGTGTCCTAGTCCGGCCCGACGGGCGGATGTGTTTGTGCCCACACTGGCAAGCAAGGCTGTGATGGTCGTGCCTATATTTTCTCCCATAACTAGAGCGAGTGCCGTTTGAAAAGTGATTGAGCCAGAGGTTGCAAGAGCGATGGTGATTCCAAGCATAGCTGAGCTAGATTGAATCACAAAAGTTAATAGGCAACCCGCCGTGATCGTAGCAAGAAGACTGAAATAGTTGTCTGCCGTGAAGTAAGTCATCAAGTTGATAAAACTGGGCTCTGTCCGCAAAGGTTTAAACGCGCCGCTCATGGCGTCTAAGCCTAAAAAGATCAAGCCGATGGCAAAAATTAACTTCCCGAAAACTTTGACCTTTGAATTCTTAGCAAGAAGATGAGGGAGGGCCCCCAAACCGATAAACAACAAGCTATACTGTCCGACTTTAATAGAGATCATCCAGCCGGTAATCGTGGTTCCTATGTTGGCTCCAAGAATTACGCCTAAGGCCTGCATCAAATTCATTAGGCCGGCATTAACAAATCCAACTACCATGACCGTTGTGATAGAACTGGATTGGATAAGACAGGTAACGATCAATCCAACACCTACGGCGACCAGGCGATTGTTCGTAAGTTTGCCTATAATATTTCTTATAAAATCACTGGCTGAAGCTTGAAGACTTTCCGACAAAATCTTCATGCCGAAAAAAAATAGGCCCAGGCCCCCGAGCACGGCGTAGAACATTTTGAACCAATCCATCAAAAACAGCTCCCAGGGGTGTACAGTTACAGTTTTTGATACTTTCTTTTTAGAGGTAAGAAAAGGGTTAAATGCACTTCCTCATAATTTTCAAACAATTAGGAAATTTTACTAGAGACGCTGAGTGCTAAAAAAATCAGCAATTGCAAGAACCATCTGGCTGAAAGTGAAGATCCTAAAGCTAAAGTCATTCGGTTGCTGAGTTTTCTTCATTTCAAGATACAATATTGGAAGGTTCCTTAAAGGAGTATAAACTATTTATTTTCAAGAAACTTACAAGGACTGTCGAGAGGCCTTTTTAAGGGCGGTAGATCAATCATCAAAAATAAATGGATGGGCTGTTCACAGAGATCAAATATCTGTATTTAATCAAAATAATGAAGATCTTACGATAGATCTGGTTCGAGTTCTGGCAACTCAAACAGCTAAAAAAGCATTGATCATCACATCAGCAGAGCATGGTGTAGAGGGATATGTTGGAAGCGCGATCCAACAGCTTTTTATAGAAAAAATTTTGCCTCATTGGGATTTAAGTGAAACGACAATTGTTTTGGTACATGCTGTCAATCCCTGGGGTTTTTCGAATAATAGAAGAGTTAGTGAAAAAAACATTGATTTAAATCGCAATTTTTTTGATGAAAATGAGATCCAAGAATTTGATAATCCGTTTTATGCCCATTTAGAAAACTTGTTAAATCCCCAAAGTCCTGCAACTCATGGATCGATTTCGTCCTTTCGATTGATTTGGAAAGTCATTAGAGCTGTAAGAAAGTATGGGATTTATTCTGTTCGAGAAGCTCTGTTAAAAGGACAAAAACAGTTTCCTAAAGGAATGTTTTTTAGTGGAAGGACATTGGATCCGAATTGTTCCCAGTTGATTGATAGAATTCAAGATTGGACCCAAGACTTGCAATCTGTCCTGCACTTGAGTTTACACACGGGTTTTGGAGCCCGCGGAGAGATGCACCTAATTGAGCCGGTGTCTCTACCCCGTCAAAGCATGGATCAGATACAACAGATCTTTTCGCAGTTTCCAATGCATCTTGCTAATGATAAGGACTTTTATAAAGTATTTGGTGGCTTCCAAGATTTTGTTCATAAATGTTTGGAGAAGAAGGTCAGTTATTTGCCGATGACTCTCGAATTTGGAACTGTTAATAATCAAACTTTATGGGGTGGATTGAAATCTTTGGTCACGATGATAAAAGAAAATCAAGGGTACCACTATGGATACAAATCAGAAAAGGATCAACGGGAAATCGAAAAACAATATTTAGAGCTGTATTATCCTTCATCCGAAGAGTGGAGAGAGAAAATTATCAACGATGTGACAAAGCTCTTTCATATCGTTCAGTCCAATTGGGTTTCTCATCCGTCTTTTGGTGACGAAACCGCATCACTTCGATTCGTTCAGCCAATTTGAAATCCATGTCCAAATGAGGCGTGAGTCATTGCTTTCCTTTAAAGTTTCAAGTCCCGTTTGATAGATATCTTGGGGCATATGAGACTTTCTTGACTCCAGTCTGGATTCAGCAAAGGCTTTAGAAAATTCAGGATGTCCTTGCATGGATAGAATATGGCTTCCTTTGCAGTACATTTCGTATTCGCAAAAAGGACTTGTTCCGAGACAATCGCTTTCCTTTGGTAGGCGGACCACTTGATCTTGATGTGAATAAATCAATCGGATCTCTGTTGCCGAAGGATTCATCCAAAGTTTTTGTTGGACAATCGGGAAGGAGCGTGTACCGACACCCCATCCTTTTGACGACTTTTCGACCTTTCCTCCGAGAGCTGAGGCAATCATTTGGTGGCCGAAGCAGAGGCCCAGAAGGGGATATTTATGAGAATCCAATTCAATCACAAAATTTCGTAATTGGTGAATCCAGGGGAGTTCTTCATAGACACTTGCGGGGCTTCCTGAAATGACCCAGAGGCGACATTCGCTCCCATTTTTTGGCATTTGCCCTTGAGCCACTTTATAGACTTGGACCCTAGACGAATCGGTCAAATTTTTTAAGCCATCGACAGCTAATTTTGTATACTCACTGTGATAAGGTTCTCTATTTTTTTCGGGATCATAGGCGTCGAGCAGTCCAATCATCAAAAGGCCCTTTTAAAAGCTTTTAGAAAATCACTTTCTGATACAGGAACCATGTTGGATTGATGGCAGCCATCGGCAAAGGCCTTTTTTGCTAACAACGAAAGCTGTTCCTCTTTGACTCCGTGATTTCTAAGGCCTAATTGGATGCCTAGATCGGAGAAATATTTTTCGAAGTTTTTTGAAAGAGAGGGCTCATTGTAACCATGCTCTGCAAAAAGCTGAGTGACCCAGTTCAATCGCAGCTGCTGGTCATGATTTAATGTATGCGTTTCTAATAACTCAACACATGCCGGAAGAGCCAGAGCATTGGCTAATCCGTGATGCAATCCACATTCACTAGAAAGTGGGTGAGCCATCGAATGAATCATGCCTAGGCCTTTTTGAAAGGCTGTGGCTCCCATTGTTGAAGCTATCAACATCCGTTTCCGGCTATTTAAATCTGTACCTTCTTTTACGGATTGAGAGAGATTTTGCATAATAAGAGAAAGGCCCTCTTTAGCAATTCCATCGGCCATAGGGTGAAAACCGGGTGCCCAATAGGCCTCTAGATTGTGAGTCAAGGCATCCAGTCCGGTGGCGGCCGTTAAGGGTGCCGGTAGTTTAACGAGCAACTGTGGGTCGAGTATGGCGATGAAGGGAAGAAGTTTTGGATGAAACAAAATGGTTTTTAAATTCGTCGATTTTAAAATAATGACGGCCGATCGACCGACTTCACTGCCTGTTCCCGCTGTTGTCGCAATCGCAAAAATAGGGGGAAGTTTCGAGCCATCAATGTTTTGGTCGCCGCCCTTTGCATCATCATACTGCTCTAAGGGAAGAGGGTGGTTAACAAGAATGGCAATGGCCTTGGCAACATCCATAGGGCTACCGCCACCTAAGGCCAAAAGGGCATCACAGCCTTCTAAACGATATTTTTCAGCTCCCTGTAGAACGTCGTCTTCAACAGGATTAGGGTGTGTGCCATCAAAAACTACAACTTGCATTTCATTTTGAGAAATTAGATCGAGCACTTCGTCCACAAGACCCAACTGTACAAGTGTTTTGTCGGTGACGAGCAGAGGTTTTCTGATTCCCATCGACTTGATCTGCTCAATGCCTTTCGTGAGGGCTCCTTCACCTAAAATAATATTTGTTGGATAGTGGTAGCGGTGCATGTTGGTCTCCTAGATGATTTCAAAGTATCTTTGTAGCTGCCAGTCAGTAATGGCCTTTTGGGCCTCTCGGACTTCCCATCGTCGAGAGGCAATAAAATGTTCGACAAACTCATCGCCAAGGAGGTCTTTCGCATCTTCGCAGGCCTCTAAGTTGTCAACGGATCTATCCAAACTAGAGGGAAGCTGCTTTTCTTTGGGAAGAGAATCTTGCACGGCATAGGCGTTTCCTTGAACGGGATCTTCTAGTTTTAATTTTTGCTCAATCCCTAAAAGTCCAGCACCGATCATAGCTGCTGCGGTAAGATAGGGATTGCTGTCGGCCGCTCCCACTCGAAACTCCACTCGTTGCGACTTTTCAGAGCCAGGGATCACTCTAAGGGCCGTTGTGCGATTTTCCACGCCCCACGTAGAAGCCGTTGGGGCCCAAAAGCCTTTGACCAGTCGAGTGTAAGAATTGATTGTTGGTGCTGCTAAAGAGAGTAGGGGTTTTAAATATTTAATCTGCCCAGCAACATAAGACTTCATGAGTTCACTCATATGATAAGGAGCGTTTTCGTCAAAAAACAAGTTCTGTTCAGACTGTGCATCACAGAGGGATTGGTGAAGGTGGCCACTCTGACCGGGATAATCCAAAGACCAACGAGCCATAAATGTCGGAGTGATTCCTTGTTTTTGAAAAAAGACTTTGCAAAAAGTTTTAAATAAAGAGGCGTTGTCAACAGATCGCATACCAGTTTCATACTTTATAGCCGCTTCCCAAACTCCTGGACCCGTTTCACAGTGCAGTCCTTCAAGGGGCATTTCCATTTGTAAGCAATAGTCCATTAGTCCATTAAAAAGTTCGCTTTCCGTCGAGTTTCTTAAAATTGAGTAACCAAACATTCCGGGAGTGAGGGGTTCTAATTGCCGATAATTTTTTTGGCGAATCGAGTGTGATGTTTCTGCAAAAAGAAAGAATTCATACTCGAAAGCCAGTTGAACTTTAAAACCCAAATTTTCGGCTCGATCTAAAACCCGTTTTAAAACATTTCTTGGGCAGACAGGATGATATTTTTCTCTTTCACGCGGCAAGAAGTCAGCAATAAAAAAAGGAATGTTCTCTTCCGGAATTCGTCGTTCTGAGCTAAGGTCCAAAACAAATTGGGCATCTGGGTAGGCCGTATGCCAGCCCGTAAATTTGCTGTTGTCATAAAGGTTGTCGACCACGTCCCATCCGAATACGCAGTCACAAAACCCGGCATGAGAAAGTGCGATCGAACGAAATTTATCAAGTGAAATATATTTTCCGCGCAAGATGCCATCGACATCGGTAATGGCAATTTTGACACGTTGGATGCCTTCGGATTCATAAGCGGCAATTTTATTTTCCAGTGTTGATGCGTCCAAATTTCACTCCTTTAGTTATTTTCTAAAATGAATTGATTTACGACGAGTCAGTCCATAGTAACCATATTTTGAAAGTGAGCTTCCGACTCCACTATTTTTTACGCCTGTCCAAGGCAGTGCAGGGTCTAAATAATCACAGCGATTCATAAAAACGGTTCCACTTTCGATATCTGCGGCAAAGTTTTTCGCGAAATTTCGATCAGAAGTAAAAATCGCTGTAGTCAACCCATAGTCGCTGTCATTAATAAAGTCGAGTGCTTGACTTTCATTTTCTACTTTTTGTAATGGCAATACGGGACTAAAGTTTTCTTCTTGCATCACACTCATTTGCGAGTGGACGTTTTCTAAAAGTGTTGGTTTTAAAAAATGGCCTTCTTTGATGGTGTAACCGTCGCCTCCACAAAGAACCTTGGCTCCTTGAGCGAGGGCTTCTTGGACTTGATTGAGGGCCTCATCGACTGCGGACTTTTGAGCCATGGGACCCAGTTGAGTTTCCGGTGAGGAGGGGTCTCCTAATCGATAGGATTTCATCAGTTCTAAACAGTACGACTTAAATTCTTCATAGACATCTTTGTGAACATAAACCCGTTCGATACCACAGCAGGATTGGCCCGAGTTATAGCAAGTTCCGTCAACAACACTTTCTGCAGCCCTTCTGATGTCGGCATCTCGATGGACATAAGCGGCGTCTTTTCCTCCCAATTCCAACTGAGGTTGAAGAAATTTTTTGGAAGTGTGTCGCAAAATCTCATGACCCCCTTTTACAGATCCAGTAAAGACGACGTGGTCGATAGCCAACTTCTCAATAATCTCACCGGTTGTCGCATGATCAACGACAATATTTTTGACAAAAGGGCCTAGACTTAGCATTTGTGAAAAAGCCTGTTCAAAATGCTGACCAATTAATGGTGTGCGGCTAGAGTGCTTTAACAAAATGGTGTTGCCGGCGATCAGAGCAGGAATGACACTATTGACAGTGATCAAAAGTGGATAGTTCCAGGCAGAGATCACAAAGACGACTCCAAGAGGAACGTGCTGTATCTCTCGAAAAAACTCGTCCGAATCCTCGATGATATCACTTGCTAAAGTGGTTTCGGCAATGGAGATCATATATCGGGCTCTTTCAAAAAAGCCATTCACTTCCCCTTGGCATTGATGGAGAGGACGTCCCATTTCTTCAGAAATGTCTCTGGCAATTTGATCTCGGTGTGTTTCAAAGTAGGTGATGGCATTTTCTACGGCGTGAACGCGCTCTTTAAGGGAAAGTTTCGCCCACTTTCGCTGCGTCTGATGGAGTCTATGTACATCCTTTTGAACATCTTCGAGCGGTTGAACGGGAAAGGAGGCGAGTTTTTCACCCGTAAAGGGATTGATTAGATTTAGATTTTTCATGGGAAAAATCTTAGCCTCGAATTCTCTATCAAACAGCAAAATAGAAAGATTTAGCGTTGCGTCAGTTTTATAGCGATGAGTTATAAAAAAGCGACCTTAATGACTAAGATCGCTCACCGAATTTTTATAAAATGAGGAGGGACGATTATTGAAAAATCGGTTCTTGTACAAACTGTCTTAACTGGGTGCCATGAAAGCGCGAATAACCGACAGCCTGATTTCCAGTTTGATAAAAGTACTCGACAACAGTGGGGTAGGCACTTTCAATTTCACAAGAAAGATCACCAGAAAGGTCAGTGACAACCAAAGATTCAACGACAACAGAGACACCCACTTGACGAGTTTGTTGAGCTACAAATTTTCTACCACATTCACTGACTTGAACCTGTACTAACGGAAGGGTAACAATCTGTTGTTGAAGGGCCTGTATACACATCATTCCAATGTCACAAGCCGCTGCGGGCGCGTAGAGGGAAAGGACCACGGACTTGTTCCAATGATCGATAGTTACAGATCCTCCATTGACTGGCTGAGACATTTGATAAGGAAAGTCACTGGAAAGCTGAAACGAAGCCAGTTGAGAAGTCGTACTTGTTGGTGCAATAGATGTGGCCGCTGCGAATTGACTAATTGCAATAACAGTAATGAATAACGCTGACTGAATAAATGACATGATAAATCCCCCCTTTTGGATTTCAAAAAGCCGCTAAATTTAAGCCGACTTTTATAAAAGAGGTTTTAGAATATTTTATGCATTAGTAAAAATTAAATTTTTTTCTAATTTATCATTATTTTAACTAATGACAATAAGAGGGGGAACTTCTTCGAAATCCATGAGCGAATGTACGGATTAGGAAATGATTTTTGTTTTTCCGATAATTGGTACGATT
>JAGRAG010000158.1:9518-9727 GCA_020435025.1 Bdellovibrionales bacterium
CCATTTTGTACAGCCACAAGAGGTCCCGTCGAGGTGACAGGAGATGGTGCACGAAGCAGAGTCGCAATCGTAGCACCAACCTGAGCCAAACCGATCTGCTTCCCTCCAAGCTCGGGAATCTCCGCTCCATAACCCCAAGTCCCAGGGTAACCAGCACTAGGCCCATTTGCTTTTAAATTACCAATAACGAGAGGCCCATTAATGGCCAG
>JAGRAG010000158.1:9736-21210 GCA_020435025.1 Bdellovibrionales bacterium
AAGCTGGCTCCCTGCCAACCGTGATCGGAACCTCCGGCATTTCTCCGAGGAGAGCGATTGAACTCACCACCGACATCTAATACAGTCTCTTCATAAAGGCCGGCTGATTTTAGCTGATCTATAAGTTCTAATAAACAACTCGCGAGTGCACGGTAATACATAGAATTGAGATACAGACTGACCATACCACCTGTATTGTGTTCATCAAAACGAAAATTGGCTTGGTCATTGCCGGATGTAGAGAGTCCATTTAAAGTCCCTAACTGCAGAGAGACGGAGCGAGACAGGTCGTTAAGAATAA
The DNA here is from genome assembly GCA_020435025.1 of Bdellovibrionales bacterium. Taxonomy (GTDB): domain Bacteria; phylum Bdellovibrionota; class Bdellovibrionia; order Bdellovibrionales; family UBA1609; genus JAGRAG01. The sequence goes on from JAGRAG010000158.1 coordinate 10,038, forward strand.
CATATTCGGCAACAGCAAAGTGCTCGGCCATGCTTCCAATGGTGGATGTATCTTTGATCAACGTTCGTAGATCAGCCGTCGATACTTCATTCGCAGCGACATTGAGAGCATACTCAGCACCACGTCCCGATGTTAGACCGATGGGCTTATCTGTTAAACCAGCAAGGGACTGTGTAGGGTCTATGGCTCGTGAGATTAAGTCAGAATATTTATTTTTTAAACTATTCCATTGATTTGCTAAATCAGGAAACCCTTGTTTGAGTAATCTTTCGACTCCGGCACGATCACTCGATAAAATTTCAGCAGCCGGATGTCGTTCTTTTGCAAGATCATCTAAAGACGTAATGGCATCCTCAACAGCATCATTGACTTGGTCAAGATTGTTTAGAAAGTTGGTACTCGCTGTTGATATAAATGGATTGAGGAGTGTCTGCAGCATGTTGCCGCCGCCTCCAACCTGAACAGGTGTTTTTCCCGCTAGTGAGTTATAAGAATAATTCCCAGATCTTAAATTGACGGCAGCAATAGGAGTCGGAGCAAAATCTCCCGTTAAGGCAGGCAAACTACGAATGGCCCCGGAGGGTTTAAAGTGTAGGAGTTGGCTTCCGGGATGGCCAGCATTCTCGGTGGAGATTCCTTGAATGCTTAGGAGATTATCCAATAGGTCCGTCATTGGCCGCATTCCGCCACCGGCTTTCGGTACAGAAAACTGCCACATATGGGGAACATTGATTCCTTTTGCGGCGATCGTCGCATAAGACAGGCCTGTGTACCTTCCTCCACTGGCCGAGTATTTCGTTCCTATCATGGGATTTGCGACAAATCCGGCAGCCGAGTAGGGAGTTAAAAAGAGATCCCAGGACCATCTTGCTGGAGCTCCTGGTTGTTGAATATAAATATACCTTCGCGGATCATATCCAGCTTCTTGAGCGGGGGCTCGGTTGACAAATCCATTTACAACACTTTCAAAGAGAAAGCTAAAGGGATTGTTGACAACAGAGGCCCCAGTAAAGACTGTAGCCATACCGAGTAATTTTCTTCGAGAAATGGATTTTGGTTTACTCACCGGCAAGCCCCCTCTCACTATAAGCACTAAAATCAGACTGTTGGTAGTGAGGTAAATTTAGAATTCTTTGAATCAGTGTTCTTAAGTTTTTATGTCCTTTTAACTCTAGACCTAATTGAATCACGAGATTTCGTCGCTCAAGATCGCCTTTCGAGAGACTGTAGCCAAGAGAAGTGTCGCCTATATCACCAACATTGGTAGAAATACCGGTAAAGTAGCGATAGTAGCGACTGGCCAAGCAAATGTAGGGGTCATCTTGTTGAGAGAGTTTTAGCCCAAGATCGCTTACGCTGGTCACTGGTTGATTGATCAGCTCGCCTTTATAGTTTCTAAAAAAAAGAGTTCCTCTTGTGGGCCTATGAGCGTAGTCTTTGTCCTCAATTGCAGGCCAACCTGATTCAGCTCCTTTATTTTGCGGAAACTCTTGAGCTACAACAAGTCCCATAGAGGGGGTTAAAGAATTCTGCCCAGCAATTGCATTAAAATTTAGATTTCTTAATGTGGAAGCCATTCGATCCATGGTGGCATGACATCGAATGCATGAGCTGGCTTTTCGAAATTCAACGTCACTGTTAGGTGCAATAAATGCATCGCCATCATTGGGTCGAATGAGCGGTAAATCTCTACATAGAAAATCGGAAATAAAATTACGAGCCCACTTTCGGGGCATCTCTACGGCACCATCCGATTTAAAAGTTGCATCTTCATCGACGGTTAGAAGCAAATAAGGCTGGGATCCCAGAACACCACCACCAAGGTTTGCTGCGGCGTTGACCGTCCCAGAAAAGCTCTTATTGTTTCTGTTAACGTAGCTATAGCTCCAGTTTCTGGGGCCTGTGATAGAAACTCCTAAAAGATCGCCATTTGAAGCAAAGCGGAAGTCACTGGCAGGAAAAGGATACTCCGATTTGTTCACGCCTTGCATAGAGTTTGGGTTATTGGTGGTGCGATTGGCGACTAAATTTTCCGTCGTTTTAAATATATAGTCGATAGGAACTGACGTTTCAAATAAGGAACGGGTGATATACAATGCAGGAACTGAGTTGTCATGAACTTGATAAGTCGACCGATTTTGCAGGAACGTGAAGTTTTCTGGGAACTGTTTGGTTTGAAACCAAGATGCGTGTAGATTATGAAAGGTTCTTAAAACATTTTTCGCTTCCGAATTGCCAGTATTACTAATGACATGGTTGTTGTTAAATTGGGCGCTATCTAATACAGACATGCAGGCAGCAATTGGGTTGGTTTGTCCATTTCTCACTTTGGCTAGTAAAGAACTGGTTCGATCGGGACGTGTCTGAGTTATCTGGGCGTAGCATCTATAAAATAGTGCCGTAGCGGATAACTCCTCTGCGAGAGTCAGCGTTGGATTCACTATAAGGACCAAACTTAAAAGTAGCCATTTGAACATCCTGGTTCCCTTCATCATAGCACCTCTAACAAACTGGATTTGCAGAGTCCCAATAGGGAAAATCGCCAGGAGTTGATGTCATTCATTCCCTTATTTTTGCAGGATTGATGAATCCTAGCAATGGAATTCAACTCATTTTGAGTAAAGTCTTTTCCAGGAAAAAAGAGATCAAATACTTTTGCAATATTCTGTTGTGAGGCTTGAGAAGTGACTGTCAACTGTACTTTTGCAAGTGCATTGTTCACTGATTGGTTTATGGCTAAGATCTCTTCGCAAGCTCGTATTGTGTAACCCTTGCGAAGAGCATTGGCTGCGGGGAGTGCCTCGGCTTCTCTGTTGTCATCTAAGGATCCTGGGCAGGAGGAATCATAAAGCCGACAGGGTCCTCCGAGTGCAGCACCTTGGTTGACAATAAGGGTTTTTATTTTATTAAGTATCTGAGTGTCCCCAGTTGTACGTTGAGCAGCGGGAGCGACAAAGAGGTCTTCAAAAGTTGATTCAAGATAGAATCGAGTTCCAATGATTGGTTTGATTTCAGCAAGTCGGAAGTTTTCTTCTGGTGGAGGAGGAGGTGTCGGGTCTTTGCTGCGGAGGTATTCTTCCACTTGTGATTTGACTTGATCATCTAAAGCAAGAGAAATTTCATAGGTTACGTCGGCAGATAATCCTTTTAAAAACTTCATAGTGCCAATGGAAAAGATGGCATTCTGAATGTTTTCAGGGCTTCGATTCCTTTTATCAGTGTTGTCAACGGATCCATGACAAGAGGCACAGGAACCTGAAAATTGATCTCTGCCGGAATTGTACTGAGAAACCAATTTTAACATTTCAGTATCATCAGTAATGGGAGGGATCTGAGAACTTAAATTTGTCTCTTCTGCATGTTCCGCCTTGCAGCCAACAAGTAAAATAATCAGAAATAAGAAATAAAATCTAGACAACCATCTCCCCCTTACAATAGGAGCGATAAACTGCAAGACGGGAGCCAAAAATGGATAGAGAGTTTTCAAAATATACTTGTTATTTTAAATAGTTACTGTGATTCAATTTGAAACGAAGTTTCATCTGTAAAAACTTTGATAGAGAATGGATATCTTTTTAATATAACTATTTGGAATACACGGTGTTTTTTTACATAAGTAATTAAGTGTCATATTTTTTCTGATGTATGGAAGTTCGACATCGTTTTTGTCGATTCTGAGGATGTATTTTGTCTCAAAAAGAGCCGTGGGCCCCAAGGGATGAAGCTCACCCTTAAAAAAACGGCCGTGTTTTTGGACGGCCCTTGTTGAGAACTAGTGGTAAAAGTCGTTGACACTTCCAATCGTCGAGACGATCGGCGAACCTCTGCCTCGAATGGAATCAGTTGCTATATCTCTTGCAGTAATTGAGCTCTGAGGGTGATTTTGGTTTTTCATCTTTTTTGGGATTTTCTTTGACTCGACCCAAAAGACAAAGATCCAAGATACCAGATTTCACCTCTTTAGATTGTCGGGCTTCGAGTCCAAAGTGTTCCCATGCTGCTGGGCCAGAGGCGTCTTCGAATTTGGATTGCGCATAAATAGATCGGGCCTTGTCAATCTCATTGAGAACTTTGTCATCAATTAACTGCTGCCTTATAGCATATTCTCTAAAAGCAAGGAGAGTCGTGGCGCGAGCAAGATTGTTTCGTCCATTGTCACCGTGAAAGTCAACATAGTTAGGCCCAAAAAAAGTCGTCGCCATAGCCGCCATTCCCTTTAAAAGAAAACGAGTAGGAAGATAGTGATTTTCTTTTAAAACCGTTTGGGCGAGTTGTCGAGCTTTACGAAATAGCGGATAGTATCCGTTGAGAAGTTGCTGTTCAACGTTTTTAATTGCAGTTTTAAGGCGGTCATAGTCTTCTTCAGACCCATTTCCTGGATTAAAATTATAGCCATCATTGTTAAAGGTTTCTGTTTCATTGTATTTAGAAGCAAACTCTTTAACGAGATTGTTTTGTCGTTCTTTGAGTTCACCATAGGAGTGAAGGAATCGATTGATATCAATTGCACCGGCATCCAAATTTTTTTCAAACCAACCTTCGGGCATTTGTGCTAATGCCAACATCTCCAGCGGCCAATTGGCCGAGTTTTGCTCATCAGGGTCATTCCACTCGGCCACAACATTATAAGTGGGAGCCATCAGTAAATAGGCTGCCCGCTCTTTAAAGATGAGATCGACAAGGCGTTGTTGGATTTCTTTTTTAGGTACAAGAATTTGAGAACCGTAGTCACTGGGATTATCGAGAAAAAATGGCCAAAACCCTTCGTCGTGAAGATTGGCCATGGGATTTCTGCATTGGCGTAATAAGTGAACAACAACCCATTCATTATCACCTAAAGGATGTCCACTATTACGCGGAGTCTTGATAGCGATTCCGAAGTGTGAGTACTTAGCTTGTCGGTTACGATTTGAAAAGTTTTTTTCTAAAACTGGACCGATATTAGAGTCTTGATTGTCGTAAGTACGTTGTTGATTTGCCCAACTTCTGTAGGCCTGCAAGTTCGGCATGAATTGGCCTTCTGGACTGTAGTTTGAAAGAACGCGCGACGACCCTAGATCCGTACCCATTCTGCCAATAAATACAGCTTTTAACTCTTCACCTTTTTGTCGATAGGCCGTCTCGACCAGGTGTATTGAGTTAAGAACGATGGTTCCCAACATACCACCATTAATTTTTTGAATGGGTGTGGGAACTGCAAGCTCGCATTTGCCCTCACCGGCGAAACTGGAAAGAGAAGTAAGTAGGAGTAAAAAAAAGGTGATAGTAGGCTTTTGAATTTGATGAATCGTGTTCATGGCTTCCCCCGAAATAGATTGCATGGATTCAAATCTAAAATAGTGAGAGTTATTTAGAATCAATCAGATTTTTAGAGCGCTTGTGACCTTAAAAAACACTCTTAGATGTGGAATCTCGTGAAGGGTCCTTTTTAAGAACACAAACTAATAAAGAGCCGGAAGAATCCGGCTCTTTGTTTACCTACAAATTATTTAATGCCTTTGTAGTGCATATCAGAGTAGATAAGAGCTTTCATAGTGTTAGCTGGTAGCCAAGCGATAACACGTAGAGCTTGGTCTGGGTGTCCTTCAACAGTGTATGTTAAAGAAAGACCAGCTGTCTTCATTGATGTGAAAAGAACATCACCTGCAGCGTTCACAACGGCTGTTACAACCATTCCGGAAGCGTTAACAGCTTTTCCGCTAACATATTTAGCACCTTTGTAAAGCTCAGAAAGAGCCCCTTTAGATGCGTTAAAAGTAACAACTAAGGTGTCGACAGAAAATTGAAGCATGTCGCCAGTAGAAGTCACCATGAAAGAAACGGCTTTTCCAGAGTAATCAACAACAGCACCTAGAACATTACCAGAAGCATCGATCACTTTACCTGAGGCATTAATTGTTACGTCGATGGCTTGTCCAGACATTGCCACGGACCACTTAGCACCTTTTACGGTAGCATCAGCCATTTTACCAATGATCTTTCCAGTTTCATCAAGAACGTCACCAGAGAATGTAAGAGTGGCAGAGACACCTTTTTTACTCATGTTGTAGGCACCAACAACGATGTCGCCAGCTTTTGTAACAACCTGAACAGAAAGATCTTTAGCATCAACGAGACGAGCCCCAGACCACTCAGCAGTAGTAGCAAGAACGGCTACGGAACCTTCAACAGCTTGAACGGAAAAGTTGATTCCTGCGCGTCCAGCTTTACCAGAATAAGCTAAACCAGACTTAGTAGCGTCTTTTGCTGCGCCATAGAAAGCTTTAGACATTCCGACTGTTGAGTCAACTGACCCTTGCGCCGCTTTACCTGAAGCAGTGAAAATTGTTGTAGTTAGTTCTCCTGTGACTTTTAAAGATGCACGTGACATATCTTTACTAGCAGTGGAAAAGTCAGCGAAAACGGGAGCTGTAGCAAGTGTAGCTACAGTAGCGATTGCGGTTAACTTTTTAAACATAGGTCCTCTCCTTTTGATAATATTTTAAAAGTTAAATTTTGTTTTAATATTTTTGGTCTTCACCATTTGTTCGAGTACTGTGTACGAAAGTTAACGACTGATGACTAGAAAATTTAAATTGAGCAAAAAAGGAAAACATCGAAAGAAATCCAAAAGTAAATATTTGGGATTCTATAATCAATGTTTATTTAGTCTCTTAAAGTATTGAAAATAGGAGTTCTGAAAAGACGCGATGAATCGTGCTTTGTGAAACGCGCGACGCATCAAAGTGTTGGCTTTGCCTTTTTGTTAAGAATTTATTTCTAAAACTCAACTCTTAATTTTTTTCAGGAGTTGAAAGAAGTTCAGAATGGCCATCAACTAGTGAGTAAAAACTCTCGGGACAGGTCCATTTTTGCTTCGGAAAAGCATGTGACTTTTGCATAGGGCTTGCTTTGAGAAAGCCTCCTATGGGGCTTTATCAAATGCGAACGTAGATTTGCCGAAGCTTTTGCCCTGTCCTGTGTTGGCATCAAAGGCAATGAGTTCATAAGCCCGAACGACACCATCACGATAGGCTGAGTTGATGGTGATGGAGTAGCCGTGATGACCTCCATACGGAGTTTTTTGGTCGACGTCTAATCGGTACTGTGTGGCCAGGAAGTTATGAACAATGTGACCATTGGCTTTGATTTGGATTTGAATATAGCGATTGGGTGAATCGGGATCGGCATTCCAGCCGGCAATTTGTCCGGTCTGTTGATTGACTATATCGATGTTGCCTACGGGAAGACTATTTGAAGAACTTGTAGGTATTTCTGGCTTTAGATAGGAAAATGCGTGAACTTCGTGGGTGCGGTTTTGATCATCTACGATGTCTCGCGAAGTATGAAAGAATCCTACAGTAGAATTACAAAGACCTCGATAGGCAACCGAACAGAAGCCGGATGAGTTTTTCTGCATTTTACTGCCACAACTTTTTATTTTTCTATTTCCCATGGGAACGACATATATGCGTGCTATAAATAGCGATCCTTTACGGCACGATGTATTGTCTCTGGTCCCAAACCCCACCTGACCGGCAGTGTAAGTGGAGCTGTTATAGGTGATAGCGCGATCAGTTAAAACTTTTCTCTTAAGTGTGCGAGGATCTTCCAAATCGAGTGCTAAATAAGTGAGTAAGTGAATGTCAGTTGAAGGAGAGGTGAGTTCCACCTCTGAAAGGGCCTCGTCGATTTGCGCTTGTTGAATGTCTTCATTGTCTAATGCCACAACAAATGCGTCGTGATCAGGACTTTCTGAACTCAGGCTCGCAGAGAAAGTCTCACCGCAATTTTGAAAATTTATGACAATCACTCCTAAGAGACAAAGATAATAAACTTTGTTTGACAAATTCATCATGAATCCCTCCCCATTTTATTTAGGGAAGGTCTATGCGATTTCCATGTCAATACAATTGGTATGATTTTATATAGTTATGAAAATTGGGTTGTTGAGAGATTGAACAGCCGTTAGACGTCACGCAATTGTCTAAAAAGTAGACTGGACCGACGGGTGCTTTCTATGGAGAACACAGTATCAATAGATGGGTTCTCCGGTCACGTCGTTCATGCCATCACATTCGGAATCAAAGCCTCTTGTTAGCTGCCCCTCATTTGAGTGGTGAAAAAAGAAAGGCCAGAAAACGATTCACATTATATCGATAACTTATATTTTTACTCCAAGCTTTCCAAGAAGAACAATGTAGCCGCTATAAGTGACTGCGGTGCCTAGGCAAGACCCAGCTAAGGCGGACCAAAATCCCCAACCTAATCGAACAAAAAATGGAAAGGCCAAGAAAAAAACAAGCGAAGGGATGACTATCCAGAAGATTCCAGTGGCTAACGATGTTACTTTTTGAAGATCCTTCGTATCAAAATAAAGCCATATCATTGCTAATAAAGATGTCAAAGGAAGAGAGGCAATAAGGGCTCCAAACAAGGTCCACCTTTTACTCAGTTCGGAAATAGCAACGACAGCGATGGCCGTGACAATGACTTTTATGATATAGATCCACATAAATCCTCCAAAGGATCAGAGTTGATTGGACTCTATATTTTCAACGGAAATCTGGTTAGGCAAGCTATTGTTTTCTAAGTAAGGATGCCTTTTCTATTTTGTTCGAAGATATAAAGTATTAAGTGTTCAGAGATAAAAAAGAACTTATTTTGTTTTACTTTTTTGAATGAGAGCCTTTTTCTGTTTTGTCTGAGGACTTTCAAATGGAGGAGGGTTTTCTTCAATACAAAACAGTTGCGAGCCGTAGCAGAAAACGGCATCATATTCAGAGGTTTCATAGGTGAGAGCATCAATTTTATCTTCAAACTCACGAATCATCTCTTTCAGTTTTGGAATCTGTTTATAGTTCAAACCAAAAAAATGAAGAGCATGATCTCTACGGTCTAAGGGCTGTTCAATTCCGGCTTTTAAGGCCTTTTGAAAGTATCCTTTGAAAACTTCGATCATCTCTAAACGGCTGACAGGTGGAAGTTCGTCGGGTTTATTCGCTATATTGTCAGGCGCTTCGAATTTCCCTTTTTTAACACTGAGAGTCCCACTTTTTTTCAGGCGATCAAGTGAATTGAGGACTTCTATTTCTGTAATACCTAGTCGATGGGCGATCCATTTGGGATCGGACTGGAATCCTTTAACTTTTGTCAATCGGCGAAGAGCCAGATCGTACCAGCGACTAATGTACTGAAACTCGGATCGTAGAATTCGAATATTATCCAAATGGTTTTGATTTTCTAATCTTTTATGAGCTTGCTCTTTTTCTAGAGCACTGCGGGCATGTTGAAGAGCGACAAGATCACAAAAATAGGTCTGTCCCTTGTTATCATATCCTAATAGCTTGGCAACGGATTTGGCTCGATCTCGAGAAAGACCTTGCTTGCCGCGAAGAATCTCTGAGAGGCGGGAAGGGCTTAATTTTAAGTCTCGAGCAAATGCTCGCAAAGAGTATTGTCGATTGTTCAGCTGTCGCTGTTCAAATTCATTTATAAGAATCTCTCGATAGTCCCTCATTGCCCTCACTCCGTAAGGGCAAGTTCTAGAACGACCAGTTAAAAGTCAAGGTGTAAAATATGTCTCCGGTATAAAGTGTAAACCATGTCTCCGGAATGGACCGGCTTAGGACCACTTCCTCGTAACATCGTGGAGAGGGAGTGGTCCTAAGCCGGAAAGTGCCTTTTTGAGTCAGCCCGCGCCGCCAGCTATTTGTAATGACTAATAAACTGAAACCAGTTCATAAAAATCATTAATCGGCGCAGGGGCCGGATTGGGGCCGATAAAATACTTTCAAAAAACACTACCCCCTCATATACGGTGGGTGCTAACTCCCTAGAACTCTAAGTGCCTGAAATTAGGTCGCGAGTGGTATGCGAAATACCGCACTTTTCCCTTGAAAATAAGTGCGGAATACCGCATAATAGAAAAGTGAAATATAGCATCCAGAAGACAACAGAGTACGACATCTGGTTTGATGGGTTAACCACAAAGGCCCAAGCCTCAATCGAAAAGAGGCTCAAGAATATCACCGAGACGGGCCACTTTGGCAAGAACCCAAACAAACACAAAGATCTGGGTGAGGGCTTAGAGGAGCTCAAATTTCACGACCAAAACGGAATGAGAATTTATTTTGCGCGAACCGGTGAAGCTGAAATCACCCTACTCCTTGGAGGATTTAAAAATGGCCAAAGCAAAGACATCAAAAAAGCGAGAGGTTTCCTCGATTGAGGATATGCCCATAGTTAAATTAAAAAAAGGGGTCAAAACCAAAAAGCATGATCCCACTAAAAATTTAGGTAACCCAGAGTTCATCGCCCACGCCCTCGCTGAGTGCTTACTCGATGGCGACAAAGAAGAGTTTATGGAAATTCTTCTAGCCCACTGGAAAATCAAAAAGAAGACGGAAGCTCTAGAGTCTGTGGATCTAGCCAAGCGTACCTTTTATGATCTGAAGAAGACCGCCAATCCCAGGCTCGACACTATTATGAAGCTCACTAAGGGTCTAAATTTGAAAACTGGATGATTGGAAATGAAGATTAGTAAAGAGGCTCTATTCTTGGCTAAAGATTTAAATCTCAATGAAGCCGATGCTGCCATCATTCAGCTCAAGGCTAACCTTTATCAGAAAGCTGCGAATTGTATCCAGAAGTCCAAATTTAGCCATGGTACAATTGCCAAAATGGCCGGGACTTCTCGCGTCTGCATCAGCCGTGTCTTTAACCTAGGCGAGAATAGTCTTTGCATGGAGCTCCTCATCAAAATAATAGTTGCTTTGAAAAACAAGATTCCTTTGAAAGTGGTAAAAATCAAATGAAAATGGGTGAATTTTTAAACCCTAAAAACACGTGGGCAATTATTCACTGCAAACGCATTCTTGAAGAATTTCTCGGATTACTGATAGAAATGAATTCAGCTTCCAAAGCATTGTCTTTTCGTTATGAAATGATTAAGTTTGGCGAACCTGAGGGGGCCGCCAGAGATTTTTCATTCGATAAAGAAGGGAATATGCAAAAGTTTGCCCTTGAAGGGGTTGGCGCTGCGCTAATTATAGGAACCGATTCTCTTATAAAGGGTGTATTAACTCTTTCCGAAGGCTCCAAAGAAATTGAAAAAGGTCCAGTAGTTGGAAAAGTATTATGGATAGAACTAATTAGAACCTGTGGAAATTTCGTCAGACACGGGAAAGAATGG
>JAGRAG010000159.1 GCA_020435025.1 Bdellovibrionales bacterium
TTATTAACAGTCACCTCTCCTCCCGAAAGAAGGGTCGAAATATCAACTAAGCTCAATGCGCCAACAACCATCGTACTGCCTCGTTTTACTTTTTGCTCAACACCTTTAAAATTCACGTAGGTCCCCTCTTTTTCAAAAAAGGTCTTCATCGGGATTTGCCATGTTTCACTTTGACTTTCTAGCAACTCTTTAACGGGATTACTAGAAAACCACACCATCCGCGGTACAGCCGCTAGCTCATGAACTCGATCAATGATATCTGGATAAGCTGCTTGATTTTCTGGACCAACAATTAAAATCGTATCAATTTTACCTGCATGAACCTTCTGTTTTAGGTCATCCCAACTGAGATTAAACCCGCTTTCTACCATAGCGTCTAATAAACCCTTCGTATTTGGATTCTGGTCTCCACGCATCAATAAACCATCAAAATCATCGAAAGACTCTCGATGATTAATCCAGTAATAGACTTGTTGGGTCTTTAAAGTCTCTTTGACGTACTTAAAAAAGGCTGCGTACTCTTCACTAGTATACTGAGCCGTCACCACGACCGCCACTTTTTCTGAATCCACAGAATCTAAGGTCTCTTTCAACCTTTTCACGGCTTCGCCCGCTGCTACGGATTCAATACCGTCCGCCTTTTTAATCTCCGCTTGCAGCAATCGCTCCCCTTTATTGAGGTGTTTGTAAATACTCCGCCCACGATCACACATCCAAAATCCATTCACTTCTTGATTTTCAATGGGCTTGACTCGAAAAGCCCCCTCTTCGTTGTAATAGACATTGATACTGCAACCCGTAGAACAGCCCGTACAAAGAGAAGGGGCGTGCTCTAGGTACCAAACCCGCTGTTTGAAGCGAAAATCTTTATCAGTCAGTGCTCCAACGGGACAGATATCAACAACATTCAAGGAATAGTCGTTATCTAAGCGTCGTCCCTCGACTACCCCAATCTCGGCTCGATCTCCGCGATTAAAAATCCCTAGCTCATCCGTTTTAGAAACTTCCGCCGTAAAGCGAACACATCGAGAACAAAGAATACATCTTTCGGAATCTAAAACCACTGTCGGTCCTAAATCCACCACTTTATGTTTAGAAACTTTTCTTTCCGCCATCTCTGGAGTGTACTTTCCAAATTTCATGTATTGATCTTGAAGTCCACACTCTCCAGCCTGATCACAAATAGGACAATCCAAAGGGTGGTTGATCAAATGGAAATCTAGTCCAAAACGGGCCGCCTCTTTGACCTTGTCGGACTGATTGGTGACGACCATTCCCTCTTGGGCCTCTGTATTACAAGCAATCTGCATTCTGGGATTGCCTTCAATTTCAACCATACAGAGCCGACAAACACCGGCCGTAGAAAGTCCTGGGTGCCAACAGTAGTGACAGATCTCTTCACCAGAAGCTCTGAAACCCTCAATCACCTTTGCTCCCTCTGGCAATGTCACTTCTTTTCCGTTTACCGTAATTTTAGGCATGCGCTTCTCCTTCTACACGAACCCCAGTCACCTTCGAGCGCCCTTCGCGAACATAAAACTCAAATTCATCACGAAATTTTTTTACGAAACTAATGGCAGGAAAGGATGCTGCGTCAGCTAATGCGCAGATAGTTCGTCCACGCATCTGATTCGCTACCCGATCAATCAGGTCGATGTCCTGCAATCTTCCCGTTCCATCATAAATGGATTTGACCATTTTATGAATCCAACCCGTACCTTCTCGACAAGGAGTGCACTGACCACAAGACTCATGATGATAAAAATGCAAAGTCACTTCCAATAAATCCACCATACAGCGGGAATCATCCATTATGATAATCGCACCAGAACCCAACATACTTCCCATTTCCGCTAGCGCTTCATAATCCATCGTGACTTTATAGGATTCTTCTGCATTTAAAACCGGGGCTGAAGACCCACCAGGAATAACAGCCTTTAGCTTCCTTCCCGGCCGAAGCCCCCCACATTCTTGCTCAATAAGGTCCTTTAAAGGATACCCGAGTGGGACCTCGTAAACTCCCGGCTTCATAACGTCCCCACTGATAGAAAATAATTTAGTACCAGCAGATTTTTCTGTACCATATTTACGATAAGCTTCTACCCCATCACGCATAATGATCTGCACGGCAGAAAATGTTTCCACGTTATTCACAATCGTAGGTTTTCCTAAGTATCCGGCCACGGCAGGAAAAGGAGGCTTTAATTTAGGTTGTCCCTTTTTCCCTTCTAACGAAGAGATCATCGCTGTCTCCTCACCACAGATGTATGCGCCCGCTCCAGAATAGATGTCCATGTGATGAGTGAATCCCGATCCTAAGATATTCTCACCCAAAAGTCCGGCCGCATAGGCTTCATCAATAGCCGCTTTGACGATTTTTTGAGCCTTTGCATACTCTCCACGAATATAAACATAAGACTTTGGCGAATTGATAGCGAAGGCCGCAATGATCATTCCCTCAATCATCTGATGCGGGGCTTGCTCTAAAATGACTTTGTCTTTAAAAGTTCCGGGCTCCCCTTCGTCGGCATTACAAAGGAGATAGCGTGTTTCGCCATTATCAGGCAAAAACCCCCATTTAACACCCGCCGGGAAGCCGGCTCCACCACGACCTCTTACACCGGCCGTTTTCACATCATTAATGATCTGCTGACGATCCATTTTTAAACATTTTGCAAGTGGCTCATATCCGCCACCTAAACGTTTGTATCCTTCGAGAGTTCTGTACTCAGGCTTATCATAGTGTTCAGATAGAATCTTCGTTTCCATCGCTGCTACTCCATTTCTCGCAAAAGCTTTTCAGCAGATTCTAAAGTGAGGTTCTCATAATATTCATCATTGACTTGCATCATCGGAGCCGTTCCACAGGCACCCAAACACTCGACCCGACTGACAGTATATCGACCATCTGGACTAACCTCTCCGGCCTTGGCACTTAAGTTCTTTTCTAAATGAGCCGCCAACTCTCGACCTCCGGCCATCGAACAGGAGATGTTACAACAAACCTGCACATGATACTTACCGACAGGTTTGCGATTGAACATGGTATAAAACGAAGTCACTTCCGTAATCCAAGTTTCAGGAAGCTCCATCTCTTTGGAAAGCACAGTGATCGCCTCTGGGCTGACCCATCCTTGCTCCTTTTGAACAGCAAACAAACACGGTATGATCGCCGACCTTTTGACTTCATACCGAACCAATTCTTTTTTTATAAACTCTTTTAGCTGACTTGAAAATTCCATTACACTTCCCTCAACGATCCAATTCGCCTGCAATGAGATTCATACTTCCTAAAATTGAAATCACATCAGCCACTAATCCCCCCGTCACTTGCTCTGGGAAGGACTGATAAATGGCAAAACATGGAGGTCTCACCCGTAAACGATAAGGTTTTGCACTTCCATCGCTGACGAGATAAAATCCCAACTCCCCGTTGGCCGCCTCTGTCGCATCGTAGACTTCTCCTTTGGGAGGACGCAGCCCTTTCATAATCAACATAAAGTGATTCATGAGACCTTCGATATTGCCATAGACATCTTTCTTTTCAGGAAGAACAATGGAGCGATCCCGAATTGTATAGTCACCACCAGGGACACTTTTAGCGACTTGACGAATGATCTTAATCGATTCACGCATTTCCGCAACACGAACTAAGTAGCGATCATAACAACATCCGGTGCTGCCAATAGGGACATCGAAATCTAAAGTTTCATAGCCGTAATAGGGATCCGCTTTACGAAGATCGAGTCCTACACCAGCAGCCCTTAACATCGGCCCCGTATAACCCCATTCAATGGCCTGTTTATCTGAAATGGCCCCAACACCTTTGGTTCTCTGAATCCAGATTTTATTTCCAGTTAACAAGGTTTCAAGATCGTCGACCCCTTTACTCATCTCTTTGCAAAACTCTAAAACGTCATCAAACCATCCTTCTGGAGGGTCCTGAGCCATTCCACCAATTCGCGTGAGCGAAACCGTGAGTCTGGCTCCACATAACTTTTCAAAAAGTGTGTAGACCTTTTCCCGATACTGAAACAAATAAAAGAAACCAGTTAAGGCCCCAAGATCGACAGCATTGGCCCCAATACAAACAATGTGATCAATGATGCGAGACAACTCGGCCAAGATGATTCGTATCGCCTGCGCTTTTGGAGGAACTTCAACCCCTAATAACTTTTCAACAGCTTTGCAGTAGCCAATATTGTTCATAGGAGCTGAACAGTAGTTTAAGCGATCCGTATAAGGAATGACCTGGTTATAGGGGTGGGTCTCTGCCATTTTTTCAAAGCAGCGATGCAAATATCCCAACTCCACATTGGCTCGCTTGACAACCTCTCCATCCAATTCCGCCATAACCCGCAATGTTCCATGTGTTGCCGGATGTGCTGGACCAATATTCAGTGGCATCAAATCACTATCGGGATTCGGTTCGTAGTTCCAGTCATCTTCAAAGTGAATCGGCATCACAGTTTTACAATGCTGCTGCAAATCTGCAGGATAATCTTTGCGAAGCGCATGACCTTGGAACTCATGGTGACACAAAATTCTTTGTAAATTGGGATGGCCCTTAAACAAAATTCCATACATATCGTAGGCTTCTCGTTCAAACCAGTTTGCCGCCTTCCAAACAGGCGTCACTGAAGCAATGCCCTCGTCCGCTGCCACCTGACAACGCACTCTCATGCGATTGATCGTCCGAGTCGAAAAAAGCTCGTAAACCACTTCAAAGCGTTTGGCTCGATCCGGGTAATCCACACCCGATAAATTCATTAAAATATCGAAGTGGCCATGATTTTTTAAATGGCCCATAACTCGTAAAATTTCTGAAGCTGGTAGATCTAAGACAAAGGCTCCATAGATATCTGAAAACTGAAACTCAACACCTGTAAAAGCCGATCGCAACTCTTGTTCAATTTTTTCTCGTTTGATCATCGGTACTCTCCCGCTACCCAATTGTTACGCCATGGCCGAGGATGATGATCGGCAATCATTTTTTGAATCGTCATGACTCCATCTAAAACCGACTCCGGTGCAGGAGGCCATCCAGGAATATAAACATCGACAGGTATGACTTTATCCACACCCTGTAAAACATGATAGGCTCGATAAAAACCACCCGAGATCGCACAAGCCCCCATTGAAAGAACATATTTGGGTTCCAACATCTGTTCGTAGATTCGCAAAATAATAGGAGCCATTTTCTCGGTAATCGTACCAGCGACAATCAGCAAATCGGCCTGTCGGGGAGAAAAACGAACGACTTCAGCTCCGAAACGAGCTAAGTCATATCGCGGCCCCATAACCGACATTAATTCGATACCACAGCAAGCCGTTCCATAAGGCATGGGCCAAAGTGAATTTTTTCTACCCCAGGCAATGATATCATCAATTCGTGTTGTGAAAGCAAAAGACTTGGATTCATTGACTAAATCCTGCTGACTTCCATATTTTCCATTTGAACTTGTCGCCATATAGTTCCTCAACTCTAAGCGCCTTTAAAGTTCGATAACTCCAAAAAGGAGCATCTCTTTGTGGCACCTTTCTCAGACAGATTGGACTTCCATTTGTTTCCTTATGTAATTAGCACCAACTCCTTTCAGTGGCTACTGCCTAAAGCATCTATTTGATTAGGTTTCGTGGCGCATTAATTTACTGATCTCTAAGCTCCAAGATCATTGAAGCCACAGTGCAACAGATAAGGCCACTCTCTCGCGTTCCTCCAATGATTTTTAGGGTCATTTCAGAAATTGACTTGAATTTTGCAAGTGGTTTTCTTTATCTTCACGCTTTGAAGTTTTTTTTTCAGTAGAATTCGAACACTCGTCAAGGGGGAAAGATTGTTCCGAAACTGCAAAAACGTCTATTTTTTAAGCATTCTAGTTTTCTTTTTTATTCCCACCTCTCCTTCTCTTGGACAGTCCTCTGACACAGTTGTTACGACTCCTAAACAGACACTCACCGCGGAACAGCTGAGCGCTGATATTGCTGCGCTAAATAAAAATAAAAAATTACGAATCGCTGTCTCTGCTTATCTTGATAGCAGTTTAAATGCCGGCGATTTGAGTCGCTTTCTTCCCGCTTCCACAGTTAAAATCATCACAAGCGCCATGGCTTTAGAAACTCTTGGTCCTGAGTTTCAATTCAAAACCCGTATAAAATGGCGCCGTGTCGATAATGCGACAATCACACAACTTAAGATTTTTGGTAGTGGTGACCCCACCTTTGGTCTTTCTCCTTTTGAGTCTTCTTCATCAGCAAGGTTTCGCGAATTTGCCAAGAAGTTAAAGGCTCAAGGGATTCGTTCCATCTGGGGGCCAATAGAAGCCATCCCCAACGAGCGCCTCGAACTGCCGCCTCCAGAAAGCGAAGCTTATACCGATATCGACGAAATGGCCTGTTATGGGGCTCTAGCCAATTCATTTAACTACCGCGGAAACTGCTCAAACTTAGTGATCGCTGGAAAGTCAAAAGTTTATTGGGAGGAGCCCGCCATAAGGGCTCCCATTTATAACCAATTAAAGTGGGGAGATCGAACCCATGTGAAAATCGATGTGCTTCTCGACAAATCCGGACTCCGTCGAGGCTACCGCATTTATGGGACATGGAAACAAGCCTGTAAGGAACTCCCACAACCAGAAGACCCTCAAAAGCCCAATCCGCCTTCGGAAGCCGAGGTGAAAGAGCCGCTTCCCAAGGCACCAGCACCGTGCGAAACGATCGACGCTCCAGATGAAAACGCCCTTTACTATCCTACGGCCGTTTCTCATACAAAAAATTGGACTCTCATGAAGTTCGTCCGCGAACTGCAACGTCAAGGCATTCAATGGAAGCGGACAAAGAAATTGGAAGATATAAACACTTTTCCTAAGGAGTCAGACACTTTGTTTTCTGCTCCACTCACCGATCTGTTAACCGTTCAAAATAAAAACAGTACGAATCTAATTAGTGAGGCCCTTTTTAAACAAATTGGCTTAGCTTACGACTTTAATGACTCCCCGATTCTTTCCGCTCAGTTGGCACTGCAAAAACGTTTTGAACAATGGGGCCCAACAGTCGGTCTTCCCGAACTCAATACACACATTTCTATAGTCGATGGGTCCGGCATTTCCCGATATAACCAAAGCACTTCTGAGGGACTCTTAGGAATTTTGCGATATATCTTATCGCAAAGTTATTTTTCCATCCTTCGTGACACCTTAGCTATCTATGGGGAAGATGGAACGTTAGAATCTCGACTTCCCCATCTTCCTCCTCGCTACCGAATTTATGCCAAAACAGGAACATTAAATGGTCACTACAATATTGCTGGTTTTTTACCCACTGCAAGCAGCAACTCCGGCAACCCCATTCACTTTGTTCCTTTTGTGATATTTACCGAGTCCCTTCCCTCCCAAGATTGGCGAGCCCGAAGAGTACAAGACCAATTGGTGATCAAACTGTTAGATTCTGCCCAAAACAGCCCTCCCTAAAAATTATTAAAACAGCACAAACGCCACCCTTTAACTGCTGATGAAAAGCTATGACCTTGGTCTTGATTTTCCTTAAATTCTTACATCCAAATTTCGCGAATTCCCTGCTTTGGCCTAGTTTTAAGGACTTTAAGCTGGTTTCAATTTGAAACCGTCTTACTGCGTTTGGGATAATTTTTGTCGGTTAATAAAACAGAATGAATCATCGACCCAAGGAAGGGAGCCTCATGAAAAAATTATTACTACTACTCGCAACACTATCCATTGTGCATTCAGCATCGGCCAATGAAGACAGACAGTACCTTATTCAGGTGACATCCGATCTGAAACAATCGCTGTCACATCTACAAGCTTTGACCTCATCCTCCACGCATATTCAGGATCTTCAATGGAACAACTGGGTGCTGTTAAAAACACCAAAGGCCTCGACTGTGACTTTGCAAAAACTGCAAGAAGTCCCCGGCGTCAATTATGTCCAACCCAATTATAAGATTAAACTCTTCACCAACCCTCTTTTAAAGCAGGTGCAAGGCCTCAATCACCTGCAAACGCCACATGCTCAAGACAATCCGGATATTCCCGCTCCAGTTCAAGGGTCCGTTGGTGCTGACCCCCTTTTTAACAAACAATGGGGTATGAATGATATCGGAGTTAAGCAAGGCTGGAGAGCAGCTCCACTTAAAAAGGAAATGATCGTCGCTGTCATTGATACAGGTGTCGATTACACACACGAAGACCTTATTGAAAACCTTTGGAGAAACCCCGGTGAAACAGGAACCGATGCCAACGGCAAAGATAAATCCACGAATGGAATTGATGATGACAATAATGGTTTTGTTGATGACGTCATTGGCTGGGATTTTGTATCCAATGACAATAAGCCTTGGGATTTAAAAGGAAACATTTTTGCCGGCGGAAATCCAGGGCATGGAACTCACTGTGCAGGAAACGTAGCCGCTCGCGGTGACAACAATCTAGGAATTAGTGGGGTTGCTCCAGCAGCAAAAATTATGGTGCTTCGGTTTATTGGGGAACGTGGTCAAGGAACGACGGCAGATGCCATCAATGCCATTAAGTATGCTGTAGATAATGGAGCTCAAATAACATCAAATTCTTGGGGCTCAGAGGGAGAAGAACCTGGCGCTCCAGAAAACAAAGCTCTTCGTGATATTATCTCCTATGCCGGTGCCCAAGGATCTCTCTTTGTCGCCGCCGCCGGAAATGGCCACAGTGGAGTGGGATACGACAACGACATCGATGACCGTCCCGCCTATCCAGCAAGCTACGATATCGACAATATAATCAGTGTCGCTGCCATCGACTCTGAAGACCGCTTTGGTGGTTTTTCTAATTGGGGAGTTAAATCCGTTGATCTTGGAGCTCCTGGCGTCAAAGTCTTCTCTACGGTTGTCGGTCAAGGCTACACTGATATGGTGATTCCTATGCTTAAAGTGACTTGGGACGGCACCTCAATGGCAACACCACACGTGGCTGGGGCTGCGGCTCTTTACTGGTCACGTCACCCTGAAAAGACTTGGCAGGAAGTAAAAGCTGTGATTTTGGCTTCCGTTCGTAAAGTTCCTTCCATGCAAAACAAACTGGTTTCGGGCGGAAAATTGGATGTTGAAGCTCTAATGAAACAATAAGTCATCTCTGACCTTCAGCCCTTGAAGCCAACTGGAAACAGTTGGCTATTTTTTTGCGCAAAGTTAGATTCGGATGAGAATTTCACTTTTTCGTCTTTGTCCTCGACCACCACTTAAGAGTTTGCTAAAAAATAAGCTCATGTCTAAGACTCCTAAAAATATAGAATTAACACAGCATCCGTTTCGCTATTATTTTAAAAAATATCGGCGACTGACGGTCACAGCACTTGTTTCAGTGATCCTAACTAATATTTTAGACTCACTGATTCCTCTTTATATTGGAAAAGCAATTGACCTAATTGCGGAAAGAGCTGAGCTAGAAAGTGTGGCCTTACAGGTCCTTTTTATCTTTTTACTGGCCATGGGACTCGCCGGTTTTCGCTTTTTTTGGCGAATTCTTTGGGGGTCTTTTCACAATAAAGTAGCGCACGATCTTAGACAGTCCATTTTTAATAAACTCACCTTTCTTGGACCTAACTTTTATAAGACTCGACCGGTCGGCGAGTTAATGAGTCTAATTATTAATGATGTCCAGGCCTTCCGCATGGGAATTGGGCCCGGAACATTAATCATGTTTGATGGCCTTTTTTACTTGGTGATCATACCTCCTTTAATGTATTCGATTTCGCCTTCATGGACCTGGAAAACCATGTGTCTTATGCCCTTTATTCCCTTTGCCATGGCAAAACTTATGAAGGTCATTCAAGATCGTTTCCGCGTGCAGCAAGATCGATTTGCCGATGTCTCGGCCATATCTCAAGAGATGGCCAACGGAATTCGAGTCATTAAGTCTTACGCTCAGGAAAAAAAGCAGACACGTCTTTTTAACCGTCTTTCCCGACGCTATGAGATTTCATGTAACGAAACCGCGCATGCAGATGCTTTATTTCATCCTATTATGGGATTCGGCGTGACGGTCGGCGCAGTGATATTGGTCTTTATCGGAGCTCCGGAAGTGATTTCCGGGGAAGTTACCATCGGCGGATTTTTTGCGTTCTATCAGTATATTCAAAAAATGATTTGGCCGGTAACAGCTTTGGGAACCGGAGCTTCCATGCGCTCACAAGCTGAGGCCTCTTTCAAACGAATGAAAGAGATCTTAGATGCACCTATTGACCGCCCCGATAGCGGGGATTTTGAGGTTATTGATTTCAACAATCTTTCAGTTAAGAATTTGTCTTTTAAATATCCGGATGAAGACCGATGGATTCTTAAAGATGTCTCTTTTGAACTTAAGTCAGGACAGACTCTGGGAATTGTTGGTAAAACCGGAGCTGGCAAAACCACTCTTGTCGATTTACTGACTCGGACCTATCCCGTTCCTTCTGGCCACATCCTGTTTAACGGAAAATCCATCGAACAGTTAAAGCTAAGAAATCTAAGAGATAATATTACTTTGGTCCCTCAAGAAAGCTTCTTATTCAGTGCCAACGTCCGTGACAACATTCAACTCGACCGAATCTACTCAACAGAGGAGATCGATGTCGCCACCCACTTTGTTGCCGTTCACGACGAAATATTAAAAATGCCGGAAGGCTATGCTTCACAACTCGGTGAACGTGGAATCAATCTGTCCGGTGGACAGAAACAAAGACTGTCGATGGCTCGCGCTCTCATTCGTCGATCCCCTGTGGTGATCTTTGATGACTCCTTAAGTGCCGTCGATGCCAATACGGAAAAACAGATCATTAGTGAGTTAAAGCGAAACATCCAGGACCCTGATGGCCTGTTAAAAACCACGATTATTGTCAGCCATCGGCTTTCCGCTGTTCAATGGGCTGACCAGATCATTGTTCTCAACAAAGGAGAAGTAGAAGCCACAGGAACCCATGCGGAGCTGCTAGAAAAGTCAGCCACTTATCAGAATCTTTACCTACTTCAAAGTGAAGGCGGTGAGGCGTGAGTGGAGACTTCATCCAAAAAGATGTGATCAAAAAAAAACTCACTTATGGAGCTTTTTTAAAGCGGGTTTTTCCTTACTTTGTGCAGGAAAAGTCTCTTGGGATTTTTGTCTTTTCTTTGATCATAGTCTCACTTTTTGTGGGACGAGCGATTCCTTTACTTATTGGTTATATTGTTGATTTACTACGGTCCAAGGACTTGCAAGCCGTCTACACAATGGGTTTTATTTTTCTCGGAGTCCGGTTACTCGATTCCTTTTTTGAGTACTTTATAAATTTTAAAGTGAATCAATTTGGAAACAGAGTTTTATACAATATCCGCGAAAAGGTAATGGTTCACCTTCAGGCCCTTCCGATTTCCTATTTCGACCGCACCCCGGTGGGACGTACTGTCACACGGATCACCAATGATGTTCTTAGTCTAGGAGTGGTTCTTACCCAGGGCTTAACCGGAGTCATTCTCAATCTGTTTGAAGTGATCGCTGTTTTAGTAACATTGACAGCCCTCTCCCCGACTCTTACGGGAATCACCTTAGTTTTTGTTCCCTTTGCTACTTGGGTCACTCTATCAATTAGTTTAAAGCTAAGGCATGTCTTTCAAGAAAGTAAAAAGAAAATGGCTGCCATCAATACGTATACGGCAGAAACTTTTAACGGCATTAAAGTGGTTCAGCTATATAACCTAGAAAGCGTGCGCCGTAAGTTTTTGAAAAATCTTTCTAAGGAAAAATTGAATCTCGACCTGGAATCGGTTAAGTACTTCGCGCAATTGTGGCCTCTTATGAGCTTTTTTAACTACTTTACTATCTCCATGGCCCTCTTTTTTGGAGCTTACTATTATGATGAATTTGGTTTTACAGTCGGAAAAATCAGCTCCTATCTCTTTTTATTACAAAGTCTTTTTCCTCCTTTAAGAAACCTTTTAGAAAGGTTTAATCAGTATCAAGACGCCTTAGCAGGGGCGGATCGCGTCTTTCAGCTTTTAGATGAAAAAGAAGAGAAAGGACTCGACCTCCCTTTTTCGGATGCCAAGCTTCGTGGAGCCATTGAGTTCCGCAATCTCTTTTTCCGATACTCGCCACACACAAAATACGTTTTAAAGGACATCAATCTGAAGATCCGCCCTGGGGAGAGCGTGGCTCTTGTTGGTCGAACAGGAAGTGGAAAGACGACAATCACTTCACTCATTCAAAGGTATTATGATTACGAAGAAGGTGAGATCTTGATTGATGATAAACCCTTAAGAGAGTACTCCCCTCTTACTGTTCGTTCTCGTGTCGGTATTGTCATGCAGGATAATTTTATTTTTCGTGGAACTATAAAAAGCAACGTCACTCTCGCTGATGAGAAAATGGATGAAAGCGTCGTCAGAAAAGCCGTCCGCCAAGCCCACTGTCACCAAATTATAGAGTCTCGCCCTGAAGGACTCAATGCCCAAGTCGAAGAGCGAGGCGCGAATCTAAGTGCCGGAGAGAAACAACTCATCTCGTTTGCAAGGGCCCTTGCCCACAACCCCGATATTTTAATACTTGATGAGGCCACCGCCAATATTGATTCTAATAGTGAAAAGCTCATCCAACAGTCTATCGAGGAGATCACTGCCAATCGCACCAGCTTGATCATTGCCCATCGCCTTTCAACAATTCTTCACTGTGACCGTATTGTGTTGCTAGAAAATGGCCGTATTATCGAACAAGGGTCCCACAGCGAATTGATACAACAAAAGGGTGCCTACTGGGACCTCTACCAATCTCAATTTCAACACTAAAAGGTACCAGTATCTTTTTGGTTCCGAATTTGCTATTTATCCGCAGCACATTCGGATAAGTACTACAATAGCCAATGAATCAATCGCAAAACACACTTTTTAATTTCCTATTAGTCCTGAAGAGCCTTAAGTTCATTGTACTGCTTGTCGGAGTGACTCGCCTGTTTAGACCATTTTATAGCTTCTTGACGGTATTCGTTTTTCTTTTTAATCCATTTCAGACGTTCGCCTTTAGCAAGTTCTTCTTTTTGAGCAATCTTTGCTTCCAATTCTTTCATCTGAGATTTCTGCAAATCCCATTCGCCTTTTTCAAGATCAATTTGATTGATCTTTTCATTATAGGCTTGAATATTTTTTTCTCGCTGACTGATATTGGATTGAAGCTTTTCCATCAACACTTTAAGGTCTTCCAGCTGTTTTTTTTCAAGCTCCTGTTTTTTAGCCTCTTCAGCCTTAAACGCCAATATTTGTGTTCGATTTTTTTCAAGAGCTTGCTTGTTCTTAACTACACTATTGTTATTCAACGATAACTTTTTCTTAAGGGCGCGTAAATCCTTGACTGCTTGAGTGGCCGTAATGACATTTTGCTTCGAAATATCATGATTCTTTTTGTACTGATCATAATTGGCCTGACTGTTCTCTCTATTTTCCTTAAGCTGCTGAACCTTTTGTTCAACATTCACCTTGGCTTGAGCGCTCCAACCAAATGACCAGACCAGCATTGTTAATAAATAATATCTCATGATCTTTCTCCCTCACCGCCTGCTTCATTTAGGCTGTGGCTTTTGTCTTTGTACTGTAGTTTTTGATTCTCATTACCCATAATTGAAGGACAATTATTAACCAATGAAGAGCGGTAAGCTCCAATCTCATCAGCCCAATACTCTCCTGCGAAATCCCAGTTAAGAGATTTGGATGGCTTCACGCTGGCAGGCAAACGATTTGGTCCGGCGGACTCACCACCAGCCACTTGATATCTTATGTTCTCACCACTACCAGCAAAAATTTCATATCTTAAATACTCGTTGTTGTTTAAAATCTCTTTAATAGAATCTCGGACTTGATAGAGATTTCTAACCAAACCTCGACCAATTTTTTCACCTAAGACATACTTTTCTTTATCGAAACGTTTTATTGTTTCTTTATGAAGCTGATTGTATCCTTGGCGCCCTCGCTCATAAAGAGCTAATTCAAACCTTAAAGACCGTGCTATATTTCTTTCGTTGTTAAAAAATCCCCGCCACTCATTCAAGCGCGCGATATCTTTTTTACTCTTTTCAGCAAGTGCAATTTTCTTTTTTAGATCAACCGCTCTTTGCTCTGCATCTTTCATTCTCTGGCGAATCTTAACTTTGTCTCTACGGACCATATCATCGATATAACCATACTGTTTCAACTCGTCTTCCTTTTCGTTCATAGAGGCCTGGTAATTCAATATCTCCTTGCGACGACTGATCTCTCGAATCACCTGATAGGGAAGCCCATCAACATCTGTTTGAGAATTTCCACGTAAATACTTCTTAACAGTTTCATAGTACTGACGAGCAAGTTTAGTATTTTTGATATAACTATCTATGCCCTTATACCATTGACTGTGTTCCTTCTCGAGGTGACTCAACGAACGATACGCATCTCCGAACTGGCAAATATTTAAATATCCAATCGTGCGAATCACATGCGATTCCGGCATATATACAGCTCTAAAATATGGTGAATGAAGCGAGTACATATTTCCGATAGCACCTGCATAGTCACCTAATTGCAACTGAGTCCAACCCTGCTCAATAAGCCCCTCTATCCAAAGAGGATGGTCTTTCTTAATAAGCATGTATTGTGAAAGAGCTTGGCTGTAGTCGGCACGATTAAATTTAACTCTTCCAAGGCTGATTGCGACTAAGGAATTGATCTCCTTTCCTTTCACTCCGGATTCCGTCATTTTAGATTGCAACTGCTCTAAACGTTTTTCTGAGCCTTTTACGTTTCCTAAGGAGTACTCGCTCACACCAACCAAATACTGCGAGTCAAAGTAGTACGGTGAGTTAGGAGTCACATAATTGGCGTGTTCAAAGGCACGTTTGAACTTTTTATTCTTAAACTGCTGCTGAGCCATATAGTAGTGAGCTTGCTCAAGATCCAACCGATCTATAGCTGACTTATTTTTTACCGATAAAATGGCCGTCGCGACTTTGTCATTGTATTCTTTTGGAATCTCCTTCAAAAGCAATTGGACAGCAGATTTCAAATAATCCTTGTCTTCTCTCTGTACGACAGCCGTTAATCTTTTCACAGCTTCAGAGTAAAACCCCATCTTATGGGCACAGGCTCCTAAATAGTACTCAGCCTCATTTTTATACTTAGGATGTTTTAACAGGTCCGCAAAAAGTCCAATAACGACATGACAACGGTCTTTTTTCTCGTAAAGAATTAAAGCTCCAAGCATATTGATATCAGACTTTTTAAAGTCTATTACTTTCTTCAAGTCGTCTTCACTCGGTGGATTCATCACAACACTTACATTATCTATTTTACGATGACTCACTACCGCACCTAGTCCATATTTAGCCTTTTTTAGCTTTCTTTCTTTACCCGCTGCCACAATCTTTCTTTTCAGCCAAGGCTTCAGAGATTTCGAACTGACCAACGAAGGGCTTATTAGCTTTCTAGAAACTCCATACTTAGAAACTATTATAGATAAGTCTTTGCCTGTTAGATCTTCTCGACTAATTTTATCTTCTTCCCCAATATCTAACAGAGGAAGCTCCGAAACGCTCATTTTAGAAAAATCATACTGTGGTGTTCCTGATTTACTCTTGGGAAGTTGAGATTTACCCTTGCGACCATTCGATCTTTGAAAGACCGGAGCACCTGATATCTCGTTTCCAAATTCACTCACACTTTTAGAAGAGTCTTTGACGTCTTGACCGTCTAATTCCAAAACAGAATCGGAGAGCTTTTCTTCGACCTGGGCCGCCTGAGATGTTGGAGGGATTTCAGAAGCTGGCTTCAAGGATCTTTGCTGAACTACAGGCACCAGTACATTTTCTTTTTTTAAGTCATTAGGCTTTTCATCAAGCCAGTTGTCAATCTGCGTGGCAACCGTTGACTTTATTTTATCCCAAGTTGAAGACTCCTTTGGCAGAGTCGATTGAGACGAAACTACTGGAGGTTGATACCCCGTATAGTTAAAAGCCTGATCCACAGGTTGAGATGCATCAACAACTCGCCCATGAGCAAAGGGACCGACACTCAATGCGGCCACTGCAATTATAAAAAAGAATGTACGTAGTAACACCTTCTCACTCCTTAGAAAAAGTAAGTCACACCAAACATAAATTGCGTGGTGTTATTCGTGTTGGTTCGAATCTTTTTTCCTCGATTGACGTTCGAGTATCCTAGTACATCCTCTTCGAACCACTTGTTTTTAAGATCTGCTCTCAGTGCAAAGTTTCTGGTAAAGAAAAAGTACTGAGTAATATCTAAGCCTAAGGTCACAGCTGTCGCCGTTTTGTTGCCACCGCCCACATCGTCCACTTGCTGTTCATAGGTGGTCATACCTATGTTAGGAGTAAAAGCCATGTCGAAATAAATAATCTTTTTACCGAGAACACTCATTTTTGCATAAAACGGAACCCACTGATATCCAATTCCATAAAAGCTCTTTACCTTAGAGTGGTCCGGCAGAATCCCATTTTGGGTATTAAAAGTATCTGTCATCTCATTGTGCTTGGAATCCGTGCTGACATAAGAAAACTCTAGACCGCTTCTTTCTGAAAAAAAGTAATTTACTGAAATCCCTAAATTAGTTCCCGTACTATAGCTGTCGTTGACTAAGATCCCACCAACGGCCGAAACAGAGACTCTCCTTTCTTTCGTATAGCTTCTGTTTTGAACAACACTAAAATCCGTATCTTTTGGTGCCCAATACTTATTTTCCAAATCTGAAATATCGAGTTTATCAGAACTCTTTTTGGGGGCATCAGATGTGGTGCCTTCTTTCGATTTCGGACGCTTATACTGCTGTGATTGAGCGTAGGCGACAGAACTCGATAAAGTCCAAAAGATCATTACAGCGACTAACTGTAATAGCATAAGAGGTGATGTATATCTTGAGCGCATGACGTTCTCCTTATATTGCGCCGCTCACCCACTTAAATTTAAAGGTATTATCTAATTTATACTTTTAAATAAAAATGGATACGTAACAAGCACGGAAGTTCCCCCTTTGGGTTTTGGAAACTTCCAACCTGTTACGCGCCTCAATATACATCCTTCGACCATGGCACTTTTCAGCGTTGTTAATCCTATTTTTTGGGTTGTTACCGACCCTGTTGCTCCAATCGTAAATTTCACCAATACTTTTCCATACAATTCGGGATTAGCACTGAGTTGTCTTTCATAACAATACGTGATTTGACCCAAATTCTGAGCAATCACTTTGGCGATCACATCTTTTTCTAGGCCACCCATAATTTCTGTTTCTTCTTCAAGAATTCCAACACTTGCACTTCCAACATTACCAGAAGCTAAGCCACCAATTCCTCGATAAGAAGTTGACCCGCCAGCTTTCCCAGCAGTACTCACTCCTTTAACTTGAAATCGAGCTTCTTTGTTCCCATCTGGAGTACCGCCACTTACTTTAGCAACAGAAGCCAACGCTCGGCCTAATCCCCGTTGATCCGCCGTCTTTCCTTGTGACTGAACGAAAGTAGCTACTTTGGATTTGCGGCTAGATATCTTTCCAAGAAGTCGACTGAGTCCAGCAGCTTTAATTTTAGTCATAACCTTAGCAGTAGAAACATTTCGCCCTTTATTGTTATGTGGCATGGCCACAGCCTTCGGCTTTTGAGGAGTCAAAGTCTTACGAGTTGGAGCCGAATGGCTCACTATTTGCGTTTTGCTTTTTTGTGCCTGAACTCTCTGTTTACGAACAGCCTTAGCGTCGTAAATCATCCGAGTAAACTTATTTTCATCAGGCTTCAATTCATTCATCTTGTCGTCAAAATCTTTGGGAGACAGAGCAATCACCAAAAAGAAAGTGAACAATAATCCGACCGCGATCATTAGTGGACCCCGAGCACCTGGATCCACACCCGCACGCAGTCTTTCCTTAAGGTCTGTTTCAACCCTATCACTAGAGGTCATTCTATGTCGAACAACGACATCTTCTCCGAAAGTCTCATTGACCCAATCTGTAGACTCCGTCGCCTTTATCACATATTCTTGATTACCATAGTTAAAGACAAAGTCTTCATTGACTTTCAGCAGCTCTGTTGAAACAACCATCCCTAACTTCATCACTACGATCTGATGGTAGCGACAACTTCCTAATGCTTTCGTTTGCACTTTGTTTTCTGAAAATAAGGCATGATCTAACACTTTAGGTGTCAGTTTGATTTGGTGTCCACCAATTCGAACGAATGTCGTCGTATGGATAACCTTTTCTACGATAGGTTTTTTCTTAATCCACGTACCTTGTTCACTTCCAAGATCGCACACAATCCAATTGCCATCTTCCTGCAATTCAATAGTCGCATGAATTCCACTGACCGCATCGCCAAGAAGTCGAATGTCTGATTCCCTTGAGGATCCTAAAACCGTTAGCAGCTTATCCCCTTTTAAGCGATGACTACCGACGAACTTATTCTGATACCTATGTTCAATTTCCAGTTCATGCTTTTTCATCGATTACCTCAAATATTCAACCGAAGACCGAATCCCTCGATCAAATTGTTTCTTTATCTTATAAAGCGGCAAAAACTTTACACCCCTTTTTTGATTAATAAAGGCACCATCAGGGGTACGAACTTTCCCATCAATACTAGCTTCATCGAAGTTGACTTCTTGTGTTTTCCTAAATTTGACTTTTCCGGCAAAACTCAACTGAGCAAAAGTCATTACAATTATTAAAATAGCTATCTTTTGGATCATTCCGCCACCTCCTGTTTTGATGCTGGATCTCGACGACTGATCTTTTTCTTTTTACTTTCAACAAGAAGCTGAGCTTCCAATTTTGAAATTCTATCTTCAATGTCCTTAGGAAGCGCACCTATAAGTCGATTCTTCATCTTTAAATATCTAATTTTTCTATAAGCTTCCAAAGCTAAAGCCGTATCTTTGATGTGCTTTTCCAAAACCTCCGCCCGAAGCAGTCGGCTTTCTAGTCGCTTTCGATTAATGTTAATCGCTTCATCGAGCATCTGCACCACCTGTTTCCAATCCTCTTTTTCAACCAAACACTCTGCCATACCTAGATAGACTGTTTCATTGTAAAGATCGTGATCCTTTGCTTCGGAAAAGAGCTTAAAAGCTCGAGAGTACTGTTGATCTCTTAGTTCAATTTCCGCCATAAACAGTCGCGCAGAATTCATGGTTGGATCTTGTGCTAGAGCCCTCTCCATCAATTCAAAAGAATCCTGCTTTTCGCCCTTATGCCAAAGAAGTCGAGCCTTCTGAAAAAGAAAATGTGCTTGCTGGGAATCCTTTTGAAGTGCGACTTCAATCATCCACAGGGAACGTTCGTATTGCCCTTTTCCTTCCGCTGCGAGACTTTTAAAATATGGCCCCCAAGGCGAATTGATATCTTGATGAACAAACACCTCTCCGATCTTCTCGACTCGATCCCACTTTTGAGAGATGACACATCCGTTTCCATACTCCAATAACTTTTTCCAGTTTTTGTCCGAAGTCACTTCAGTTTCTGCAGGGCAAAATCGCTCATTATATTGATGAAGAGAGACGCTAGAAACATTTTTAGTATACTTCGCGGACTCCCCTTTAGGAGTCGGACCAGCACAGCCTACCAGTAAACTTACTGAAGCCAAAAAGACGATCAATTTAGATCTGTTTATATGTCTCATGGCTGAGCCTCCTTAATTATGGGCAAGGCCATTTCTGGAATAGAAATCTGAGCGAGCATAGAAGAACGAGATTTCTTCAAATTAATTGAATCAATCTTCTTCTGAATCTTAGCGATCTGACCGTCTCTTAATTTTAATCTCTTCGCTTCAGACAAAGCCCTGTTTAAAGTCTCTATTCCCTTTTCTTCTATGGGGATTGCTAACTTACCAATTTCAGATTTAAAGGAGGTCACTTCGCTTTCAGGCAATCCAGCCGGAACTGGCATTGTATTCAGTGAACTAGAATAGTGACTGTAACAACCGGCTAGACGCAGTAACGACTGCACAGCAATCTCTCCATCACCATAGCTAATAGCGGCTTGATAGGCCCTTTGTGCTTTCTCTAACTTTTCAGTCTTAATACTGAGCACCATGGAGATTCTTTCCACATTTGATTTCACACTCTGCCGAACAAACTCGTTCTCCAAAATTTCTGCTTGAATGAATCGGGCTTTTGCTTTTACAAATGCAGGAGCACCGGAACGTCCTAAAACTTTTTTTGCAGCAATAAATGTATCACTCTCGTTACCTTTTTTCTGAATCGCTTCTAGCTCTTTGAGGCTGGCGATGCTCGCCTGTGGCTCAACTCCTAATTTAATAAGGTTTTCGTAGGTGGAAGCGGGAAATTGCCCGTGGTTCTCCGAAATCAAAGCCAATTGCTCTAATGCATGAGCAGCGAGAGTTGGATCATTTTTCTGACTAAGATCCTTGTAGTGCACCTTTGCTTTTCGAAGATCGTTACTAAGAAAGCGAAAGTCCGCCGCTAGGCTTAGCCATTTAAGTGATGATTTCTTATCTTTCTTTACTAGAATCTCTAAAACGTCCGCAGCTTGCTCTAGTTCTAACAACTCTTCATAGGTTTTCGCAGCACGGAACAGCCCATTTAGAACATTTTTCTCATCAGGATATTTTTTGTAAAAGCTCATAGCTGCTGCCGCACCTTGCGAGTCCTTTTTGGCTTTATAAAGTAGTTCTACTGAATTCCACCATGACTCCGCAGCTAGTTTAGATGACGGATTGTCGACTGAGAACTTTTGATAGGACTGAGCGGCCTCTAGCCACTTGCCCGACTCTTCCATCGCTTGAATTTGCAGCAAAGATGACTGCTCAAAAATTTCTTTTAATTTTTTTACACGAATCGGGCTCTTAGTACTCTTAATTAATTTGTTTGAGTAAGCCACAAGACCTTTGTAATCTTTCTTTAAATTAAGTATATCTAAATAAAGATCTTGAGCCTTCTTTCCTTTGATCTCGTGACCAAACTGATCTCCAATGACTAAGAACACCTTTGCTGCTTCTTCATACTTGGATTTCTCATAAGCTATTAAACCCTTTTTGAATTCAACATCTAATAAATATTTACCCTTTGGATGATTCTTCACATAACTCTCAGCCAAATCATGGAACGTCTTCTCATCTTCATCGCTCCATTTGTCTTTGACTGCTTTTTCCAAACTTAAAAGGGCCGCATATCGTGAATCATGACCTAAAGACCCTTTTACAGCTCCGCGAGACCCAACAACCGCATAATTTTCACTCGCCTTTCTAAACTTTCCTCTTTTAAAAAGAAGATCCGAGTAGGCCACGCGAGCCTTATTAGCTCTCTCATCCTGCGAGTCGTGAAGCAAAAAGATCTCAAATGCCTGCTCTGAAACATCTGCAAACAAGGAGTGATGCTGATTTTTGTTCCATAAACGCAACCATTTTTGAGCCATCTTCAAAGAAAGATCTTTCAACTGAGACAAACACTGACTCACTAATGGTCTTTCTCCTTTTTCGTTTTGTTCCTGAGCGACGGACCACTTGCTTTCCGGTATACAGATGGAGTTAAACTCAATAATTTTCACTACAGACTTCTTTCGGTTTCGCATCTGTTCATAGTTGTCGACGTGGGCTTCATAGATGTCAGGAAGTATCTTTGCAGTCGGTATATGTTCAATCACCAAATCCAATACCGTTCGACGATCATCATGCCGACTATGTCGTTCATAAATCCGAGACAATCGGTATAAAGTAGGAGCAACATCTAGCTCTCCTGACTGGGTTTTAAAGTATTTGTAAGCGTCTCGTGCTGGATAGACATCTTCATAAAAAATAGTCATATCAGCTAAAGCCTCACGGCGAAGGTCTAAACGAGCATCGATGTTGTTATCATGAATATACTTTCCAAACCGTACCACTTCTTCCATTTCTTTAATGGCACCCATCTCATCTCTTAGGTTGTATTTTGCCCATCCAGCTTTATAGACACTGTATGGATAAACTCGAGAATTGGGATACTTTTTTACAGCTTCAAAGTGTTTTAGGGCAAACTGGAATCGCTTCTGATTAAATGCCATCTCCCCTATAGCTAGATGACTATCTGGAACTAACGAAGAATCCGGAAAAGTCTTAATCAGCTTCCAATAGAGACGTTCTGCTTCTTTTTTATTTTCCAACAGATGGTTGGCGAAGGCGCTATTAAACACGACCAAATCCATTCTTGGAAAGTTCTTATGTTTCCTTTGTATTTTGGTAAAAATCTCTACTGCCTCGAGCATATTTTGCTTAGAGGACGCCGTCTTAATGAGCTTTGGAGCAACAGATACAGAATAATCGGAGTGCCTATGCAACTCTATATTCTTATCTCCCTTGGCTCTTCTCATATAAAGCTCACCAAGTCTATGAAGGAATTCAACCTCTAAGGCACTGCCTCTATGTTTGCGTATCAACTTTTTTAATTGCAATATTGCATTTTTCTCTACTTTTTTTACTAACATTTCAGTCTTTAGAGACTTAATGTCTGCATCCGACTCTGCATCTTTTGTAGAATATTGAAGGTTCTGCAATACATTTACTGGCTTTTTTTCATCAGCTAAAGAAGAAAATAGATTCACACCAACTAACAAGCCCACAACCGTAGCTTTCGTTATTGTTAAAATGTGATGTACCTTTAGCCTTTTCAATTTATAACTCCTAGTTGACCGAAATAGTCGCTAATTTCAAATCGGCATAGCCGGCCAATGAAGATGTGTACATGACTTTTTTAAGCAGCGAATACGGCAAACGTCCATCTGCTTGCATGACTACTTTTCCTTCAAAAACATGATCCTCATTGAGTTTAGAAATGTCTTTCGACTTATTGGCCTCTTTATCTAATACTTCAAAAAGTGGTCTGATAAAATCTTGATCTTGATCTTCTAAATCCTCGCTAGCAAATTTTCCTTCGCTAATAGTCACAACCTTTTGGTCTTCAACATATATTCCGTCATTGGCGACAACCAGCCTTATAGCTTCTGAGGGCTGAGTGATTGTTGTCGAATAAGGTAAGTTCAAACCCTTATGAGGGGTGATATGGACAGCACTGGTGGAAAAGCTTTTTAATAGAAAGACAATCAAGATCGTAAACATATCTACCATCGCCGTTAGCTGGAGAACAAACGTGGCTTTCTTATTGTCTTTTTTGAGTCGATCTACAGCCCGTCTCATTATCCCTCCACAACGTTTCCGAAAACAACTTCAGGAAACATTAAATTCGTCTCTGCGCTTTCATTTGTTTTTTGATCTAAAATAGTAACGGTTCCTTCTTCTTTCTTAAATGATCGCACCGAATCCATTACCTTAACAATATCTGAATACCCAACGTCTTCTGATGGGTTTAGATCTAACCTGAAAACCTTTGGATGAGTTCTTTTCACCTTAACAAGCTTCTCGTGTAATCCGTTGACATCCAACTGTCCCTCGACAAGAGGTACTGAGATTGACTCCATTTGCTTTCCATCAATATTTACAGAAAGATTGAATCCTGAAGAGCTGCTCATTCCCAGTACCAATTGAACTTGACGATCTTTATTGTTTTTCTCTTGCTCAATTGCGTCTTGGACTACCTGAGGTAAAGGAGTGTCTATAACAACTACTTGAACAAATACAGTTGATAGCAACAAAATCGGAATCAAGGTCACCATCAAAGCTAGCATAGGGGCTAAATCTAGCTCAAATGACGATGATTCCTCTTGATCTATTTTCTTAGTATATGTTCGCGACATTTCCGACTTCCTTTTTTAAACTATTTTTTGATCAACAGCAGGAGGTTGATTTTTGCCAAACTCACGAATTTGCTTTTCACTTAATTTATCAGGATAAGCACCCACAGTTGAAAATGGCTGATAGTGCCGCGTTGTTAATAGATCAACGACCTTTGCTGAATGCTCTGAGACTTCTTCAAGAAGGCGGTTCTGTCGAGAGTGCAAAAAGGCGTAACAAACCATAACAGGGATCGCGACAGATAGTCCAAGTGCTGTTGTGTTCATCGCTGTTGAAATACCCTGTGCAAGCAAAGTTTGTTTTTGAGCTGGATCAGCAAATGCCACAGCGTTAAATGACATTATCAGACCTGATACTGTTCCCAGAAGCCCTAGCAGAGTAGAGACGTTCGCAATCATCGCCAGATAGCCAAGTCGTTTTCCTAAATTAGGAATGATCTCCGCTAAGGCAATATCTAAACCTTGATTGATACCCTCATCATCACGGTCAGATCTTTCAAGAACACCTTTTACGACATGTGCCAGAGGTGCTTTTTCATTCGCCGTACAAAAGGTGATGGCCTCATCAATTTGATCTTTCATGATAAGACTCTGAACTTGCTTTACAAATTCTTCTGTTTTTATAGCGTACTCAAAGTACAAGACTTTAACCCTTTCAATAACAAGTGCTAAAGCGGCAATACCCAAAATACCAATGAGTATCGCTGGTATGCTATCAAACATTTGAGCTATGTTTCCCATAGTTCCCCCTATTATAGTTATCTACAATGCACCACGTGCATAATTTAATTTCTATATTTTTGAGGGATTTTTAGAATACATGTATGCACCCTCAGAGAGTTGAGCGTTATACGTTTTCAGGTACATACAGTTTCAGATAACGATCTGCTTTAAATTTTAAATTCTGGTAGCTATTAAGCGGCTACTCCTCGCTTTGTAAACTCCTGTAAAAAACCTTGTGTATCTTCATTAAGGTTTAAAAACTTCAATCCATATTGAACAGAGGCATTTTTCTCTTGCACTCCATCTTCAAATTTTTTACTCACTACTTCACAAACCGCATTAAATGGAGGCACTCCATCTCCAGGCTTAAAGTGCAAGTAAAGTACTTGACCAGGAACCACCATAGAGTTTTCCATCACAACTCCGGCCCCACCTGAGCTAATCTCTACACCCCGACCCTTCCATACCGTTTTGTTGTCATGAACCAAAATGGTTCCTCCATAAGCTACACGACGATGTCGACGACGAAAGAAAACTTCGGAAATTTCAGGCATCAATGTATTTTTTAACGCTTTAATTTTGTCTTCATTAAACTGTGTGATTTCAGCAATGCGCTGCCAAGCAGTCATACTTGCATTCCATGCAAAATCAAATTCAAAAATGACTTTCTGCTGAAGCATCTTCACCACTTCAGTATAAGAAAAAGGTCCAAATTTGTTTTCACCTTTTAAAATATACCACTCAGTAGAAAGCTCATCAGAGATCTTTGAAGCGTTAGAGGAATCTTGTTCCTGGGTCTCATCTGTAGAATTGTTTGCAACATCAAGTTGAGGCTTTTCTTTAGGAGGTAATGCTGGTTTGCCTCTTTGTAGCTGTGAACCAACAGGCTCAAACTCCAAAAGAGAAATCCAATCTTCAGCCGACTCGTCATACAAGTAATCCAAGTGACTCAACTCACCACTATTGACTTTACTGACTATCTCACTAACGGTCCACGGACCTAATTGCTGATCGTTATGAGATACGTAATACTTTACTGGTTCCATGTTTTCCAATTCCCCATTTTATTTTTTATCCCTGGACCTTATGCCCTTATTACTGGAATAAAATCGGTATAGCGAGATTTATACTTAAGGGGCTTACCAAAGAAAGTTTTAAAAAAGCTTTGGAATTTTGAGCATTTCCAATTTTAAGACATATTTCAGAAATAAATGTCGAACTCTTTTTCAAAAAAATAATCTCGACCAAAGGTAACTCCGTCTCATATTGCGACGGGAGAGTTTCAATACCTTGATCTAGCTAAAAACCTAGAAGTCAGTCCGGGACTAAACTTTGTCTTCTGGACCAGCTGTTCAAACAATTAGCGCTGTCAATCACCTCGTCACTTTCTAAATTTTGCTTCATTTTTAGATCTACAAAACTCAATCTTTGCTGACAAAACTATCTCTAGAGAAGGCTTCACACGCAGTTTTGCAGCAGTGGTGCAGATATTTATGGCTGCTCCGCTTGGCGAG
>JAGRAG010000160.1 GCA_020435025.1 Bdellovibrionales bacterium
TATTTAATGGAATTGGTATTACAACCAAAAGGGATCTCAATGCGTTTTCTCAAATCCATTTTGTTCACTCTACTACTTTCTATGACGGCACATGCCAGCAAAAATTTAACAGCTCCAGACTCAGATAAAGATCTTTGCAGCTATTACGACTATGACTATCTTAATGAGCCACAAATTTTAGAGGAGTTGATTCAAAAGGATCAAGACCCTGCTCTTTTTGTTACAGCCAATCCGGCTATTCCTCTTTCGGTTCACCTCTCGGATTTAAGAGGCTTTGCCTATGAGACCTCTCCCGTACGAGCCGAACAAAATGGTGTGCGATTAAAACAAAAATTAGCTAGAGTCACGGTGGCGGGAGCTTTATTGTCGCGCCGACGTTACTATCAAGTGATTCCAGAGCTCTTTGCAGGAGCCACACTTGACTCACGAAAAATTAATAGATGTCTGTCCCAGCGCGAGTATCTAAAGGATCTTGTATCCTTAAGTCAATTGAGCGAGATGAAAACTCGTGTATACGATGAACAGAACTCGAAAACCTTAAGTGATATATTTCTCAGTGATCATATTATTGCTGCGGCAATTATTCGTCGCCTGACTTACCTCATGGAGGAGTATCCAAGGCTGACCGAAGAAAAGATTCAAGCCATCAATAAGCTTCGCTACCAAGGTTCTTTGCACTATAGGGTGCATGGCGAAGAAGAGATCCAAAAGTCGCAAGTGAATCTAACTAAAAAGATGAATCGTCTTTTAGGAGTTCTAAGCTACTTTATCGGCCGTTACTCTGTATTGGTTGATTTTAACAATGATTTTTCTATCGGTGATTGGGTTAATTTTAAGTATGATCTTTCCAACCTCGGGAAAGTTTTAGTCAGTGGATTTGATCAGAAGCAAGGTGCTAAATTAGTTGATGAGTTTTTGTTAAACGACAATCAGACGGAAGAACAATTAGAAAGTCTATTGAAAGACTTTTCTTCAGGAAGTTCAGGAAAGTACATTGTTGATTTTATTAAGTGGAAAAATACGCCGGCAATACAAAAGCGAGTGTTGCAGGAAGTGAGGCGACACGTTTATGACATCAATGATCGTTTGGTCTCTTTGTGTGAGAATGAAAATTTAGATAACCTTATGGTGAGCGATAAAGATTCTATCAAGCTTTACCACAGTCCACTATTAGTAGCGAAGGTTTTTGCTGAAAGTGCGGAAGCAACGATATTCATTGATCGGCTAAAAAAGGGAAGTACAGGCGAACTCAGTCAAGAAGAGCAGGTGACTCTTTTGGAGTCGAAGTCTCCTAAAGCCTCAATCATTCGAGATCAGTCCGGTTACTGTCAATTGATTCGAAAAGATCCTCCTAAACCGATAGAGTTTTTCACTTGGAAAACGGGAGTCGGCTTGGGAATGGGGGTCGGAGCCTTAGTTCTTTTTTTCCTGACAGGCGGATTAGGACCTATAGTCTTGTCTTTATTAGTCGGTGGCGCTGGATTTACGGGAATAGATCTGAAGCAGCGTCATGGACAGATTTCAAATAAACTGGAAGGACAAAGAATTCTCAGTCTGGGGGGCTGGGCCGATTTGCAAGAAATGGCGTATTATGAGTCGGCCCTCGTCGATGTCTGGATTGATGGAGCCTTAGAGTCGGGTTTTGCGATTGCTGGTGTGAATGGTGTCAGGAAGGCGGCGAAAGCTTCAATTGAGCTAAGAAAAGATCTAGAATTGAAACCAGTGGCCAGTCCACCAACAGGAAGTACCTCTGCTACGGGTTCAGCAGCCTCTCACTCTGGAACTCATGAAGCCGCAAATGTGGGGACCACCAAAGTTGGGTCCGAATTAGAAAGTGGTGTGGATGATTTGTCCCATGCGGAGACGAGCTATACACACGGACGTGAACGGCCTGTAAAGGGTTATGTGGATCAGATTCGCTACGCTTACAATCAAGGACGAATGAATCAGTATCGACTACAAGAAATGAATTCAGAGAATTACATCAATGGGTTATGGGCGCGCTACGATGAACTGGCCGAAGAAGCACTCACGGCCGGTCAGAAAAAAGCTATCAATAAAATTGAAGACACGCGAGATGACTGGATGCGCTGGAATGGGAATCCGATCTCTGCTCGTCATCTATTTTACAGATCTAGTTCTTCCAATAAGGACGCCTATACGACTGTCTTTACTTTCGTAAAAACCCCAAAGTCAGACGATGGTGTCAAAGCGATGGGAATCTTGCGTGAAAAGTTGCAAAAGTATGAACGTTTTAGAGGTAATGGAAAGGCGATCGACGATCCTAAAAAAATTGATGATATGATTCGTACGAGAGATGTCGGATATGCCCGTGTCGGTGAAATCAATGTGATGATCCGTGAGGGAATGGAAGCGGGAATTCAATCTGGTGAGCTGAGAAAATTTATTCGTCAACACACCACCTACTGGCGCGGTGGGGTTCCTCGATTTGACGAAGAAGTTCGACAAATGGTTCGACAGAAAGGTTATATTGAAGTGCCGGTCACCCGTATCAATAGGGTTACGGGTGAGTACTACCCTTATACCGAGCGCTTTGGTTCGACGACCATATTGTCAACTCAGGCTCGCATTCGCGAAAATATCTATCGAAGCACTTTTGCGACAACTCCTTTAGATGAGCTTTTTGGACGGAGCAATTTGATGAGTCGTATGCGTGAGCAGGCGGAATTGCATCGAGAGATCAGTTTGTTAGAAGATAAGTTAGTCAATGCGGGTCGTCCTTTAACCGAAGATCAACAAAAGTTTTTAGATTGGGCTAAGCGTCTGTTGGCAGACCCTCAATTAACACCTCGATCAGATTATACAGTTCAGTTGTTGCTTAGTGAGAAGTGGGCGGAGAGAAGATTTTTCTTCCTCTCCTCGCAGGCGACTCGCGAGAAGATGTTGGCGGAAGGCTTTCCTCTGCCGGAAGCGGAAAGACGAGCTTTTCTTTATTCCAATGCGATCTCTAAAATTGCGACAAGTTTAACGGACAATTATGTGATCCGCTTGGCCAAGAAGCATAAGTTTATTGCCACTATCGCATTTGGTTCTGTTGCCACGGCGGCAACGAATTCTCTTAATATGATGTTAAAGTACAATAACGTTTTTGCTGGATTTAGTCTGCCGGCTATTTTATGGAATGAAAAAATGCGCGAGTTCTCTCGGTTTCGAAATAATGGATATACGGATTCGGAATGGGACTGTGTGAAGTCGGGTCAGGGGCGAGATTTTTCGTTCTTGGTTTGCTATGTAGATAATGCCGTGAAAGAAATTGAATGGGAGATCCAACTCAGTATCTACGATGGGGATTTTCGTTTCGATCAAAATATGGCCGTGAAACAGAAGCTGGCGCGATATGCCCATTCAATGGTGAATTTGCGAAACAAATCCCATTGGGCNNAATGTCTTTTCTGTCGTTCAAGATTCATTAATGGATGAATATGGGTATTCAGGTTTGAGGCAGATTATCGAAATTTTAGAGATACGTGAGTATCCTGACAAAGATATTGGTAGCTATGCGTTTCGCGTAATGACTGCGAAAGACGCGGCGACGTTTAAAAAGGAGTTGGCGGAGTATCAAAAGATTTACAAAGACAAATACGTAGGCCTTCTTACGGAAGTTCATCAACGTCGAGCCGATATTGAAAAGTCTATGAAAGTTTCTGGGGCGTTGCCGAGAGATATCGAAGGGAAGCTTTATGGTCAGTCCCCTATTGAGTCACTTAGAAAACTGGGTGATCCGACGGCCTTTGTTCTTAGTGCTTATCATGAGGCTGTCAAACAGGTGGCGAAAACGGTCGGTGTCCAGGCTCCGGATCAACCTCAAGAAGAAGAGGGGGGCAGTAGGGATGAAAAAAAAATAGAGACGGAAATTTTACCGGATAAAAGGAGCTTGCCAGATAAATCGGCCAGCTAAAATCATCGGAAGAGGTTGAATTAAACCTCTTCTTTTTTTTGAGATTCAGAAGTGGTTTGTTTGGCTGTTTTCGCTGTATCCGTTTCTTCGGAAAGTTTTTCTTGTTTCACAGAGTCCGTGACATCGATTTCATCTTCAGTCAGTCCTTTTTTAAAACCGCGGATCGCTTCTCCCATAGAGCGACCAATTCCGGGAATGCGTTTGGGACCAAAAAGCAGTAAGGCAATACCGACAACAATAAGAATTTGTATTAACGAAGGTGACATGTTTTTCTCCTCTTATTTCCTCTTTTTGAGTGAGCAGAGAATTCAAAAAACTCACTCTCCAATAGGTCCTTTAATATTAGTCAGTTTTGGTGGATTCGTCCATTTGTAATTCGGCTGAATCCGTCCTTTTCCTTGAGGAACGGTGTGAAGAACGTGACCGAGATCGACGCTTTTTCTTCTTTTTTTCTTCTAAGATCTGTGATTCGATGGTCTCGCGCGCGTCACCGTATACTTTCGTCCAATAGTGCCAATCGTTATTAGAGATAAGATGATCCCAGCGAGCTATTTTTAAGGCCAGAGGAAAGGATTCCATTTTTAGAAGATTGAGTTGTCGTTTCGGTCCTTTTTTTTCAAAGTCCTCCCGTTTTTGCAGAAGATGCAGAGCTTGAAGAGCCTTTGCTAAAGCACTTTGTTCATATTTAAACATGCCCAGTTCACTCGACATAAGCTGCTGTATTTTATAATTTTCAAGAATTTGATTGGCTCGTATGGGTTGTGTTTCGTCAGGTTCTACAAAAACGCGAAAATAAGCGTAGATCAGTCCAGAAAATAACTCCAAAGGTGTTTCAAAGTCGGCGCTGTAATATTGATATAAAAAACGTAGAAATTCTTCGGAGCGAGCTTCACAGCTAAAGGCTTCATCTAAAACGGGAGAAACGATCTTAAGTACACCCAAATCAAATGCATCTAGGAAAGGGAGAGAGGGGTTACAAATTCTTAGAAACTTAAGAATCTCTTCTCTTCGTCTAGGAAGGGCCGATGCCACAAGTGTCCAGGCATTTTTTTGAATGGAAATTCTAAGGTCTGGCTCAATGGCAAAGCGAATCAGATGAGACAGGCGAATGGCTCTTAAAATTCGAATGGGATCTTCGATAAGCCTTTCATCGGGGTCGCCGATCATTTTAATAACACCTTTTTCTAAGTCTATATTGCCGTTGAGATGGTCGATGACGGCTTTTTTGATAGGATCATAAAATAGACCGTTGATTGTAAAATCCCGTCGACGAGCATCTTCTTCTGGAGTGCCCCAGTAGTTGTCTCCCTGAACCTCTTCGTCATCAATGTCATCTCCGCCATTTCTTCGAAAGGTGGCAACTTCAAATTGCAGCTCACCTCTTTTAACAAGAACCAGTCGAAATCTTCGGCCGATGA
The DNA here is from genome assembly GCA_020435025.1 of Bdellovibrionales bacterium. Classification (GTDB taxonomy): domain Bacteria; phylum Bdellovibrionota; class Bdellovibrionia; order Bdellovibrionales; family UBA1609; genus JAGRAG01. The sequence continues at coordinate 5,338 of JAGRAG010000160.1, forward strand.
CGTAGCTGCGATGAATGACTTTTCGAACTTCATTAGGAGTGGCTTCTGTGGCAATATCGAAATCCTTTGGACTTTTGCCAAGCAGGAGATCACGGACACAGCCTCCTACGAGATAGGTGGTGTAACCCTTGTTTTGAAGAGCGGCAACGATGCCCATTGCGTGTGGGTCGATCCAGTCAGAGTGTAACTTTGGCGTGTCTGTAATTTCCATTTGTTGGCATAATCGCGCGGCATAGCCGATGCGTCAAACTTTCATTGAGGGGCAACGTGTTGATTTTAGAAAAATTTTATGGGGAGCTTGCCGGGCCCGAGACAGGGGAGAAATTGGTATTTCTTCATGGTCTAATGGGGTCGGCTGCGAACTGGAGGGGGGTCGTCCCCGCATTCTCTGATAAATATCAAGTGCTGACATACGATCAAAGAGGTCATGGTCGATCCATTCAGCCAGAAAATGGCTATGATCCAGAAGATTTTGCCGAAGATCTAAGGCTGATTTTGGGGGAGCTTGGTTGGCAAAAGATCTATCTTGTTGGACACTCAATGGGGGGGCGGAATGCTCTGCATTTTGCTTATAAATATCCGGAAATAGTTAATAAATTAGTCATCGAGGACATTGGTCCGGACACTAGCGAGGTGGCTACGCGGCGGATTGAAGACCTTTTAGATTCGGTTCCTACCCCTTTTGCGTCGCGATCGGAAGCGCGATCGTTTTTTCAAAATCAGTTTGAAGGTCTACACCCAAAAAACCCGCGAGCTCGCGCCATTGGTCAGTATTTATATACTAATATTAAAGAGACGGACACCGGACTGGCGGATTGGAGGTTTTTTAAAAAAGGAATTCTTCGGGCGGCCACTCGTGGTCGGGCTGTGGATCGCTGGGCAGAAGTAAAAGGCTTAGTGATGCCGACCCTCTGGATTCGAGGGGATGAGTCTGTCGAGTTTCCCCATGAGGTCTATGAACAAGTGCTGCAGAGCAATAAGAAAATACGGGGAATTTTAGTGAGTCCTTCTGGTCACTGGGTCCATTTTGATCAGACTCAGCAGTTTATCGATGAAGTTCGCCATTTTTTAGAGGAAAACACTGAGTAATTGTCGGACCTTGTAGGTCCGCTTTGACTTTCGTCCAGGGCAGATATAAAAGAAGCCATACTCGCTTGATTAAGTGTGTCAGGAAAATAAGAAGAGAAAGACGTCCGTGAAGTTTACTGAAATAGATTTTCATCCCAATATACTCGCAGATATTGAGAAAAATAATTTTGTTGAGTGCACTCCTGTGCAAGAGTTGGCAATTCCTCATATCATCGAAGGCCGTGACATTTCCGGTTTGGCCCAGACAGGAACAGGTAAAACGGCTGCCTTTTTACTCCCATTAATGAACAGGATTGCGTGGGGAAAAGAGCTCAACGGTGATGGGACCTCGTCGTTAAAACCAGAGAAAACCAAGATTTTTAAGGATTGGAAAGAGACCAATTATATATTAGTGCTGGTTCCAACCCGTGAGTTAGCTGAGCAGGTTTTTGATAATGTTAAAAGTTTTGGAGAAACATCGGGATTTAAAGCCGTCTCCATCTATGGGGGAACGTCTTACGAAACTCAGAAATCAGCACTGAACCGAGGTGTCCAGTTTATTGTAGCGACTCCCGGAAGACTGATTGATCTTTATAAAGAAAATTTTGTGGATTTAGGACAGGTTCGAGCCATCGTTTTTGATGAAGCGGACCGTATGTTTGATA
>JAGRAG010000161.1 GCA_020435025.1 Bdellovibrionales bacterium
CTAAAAATCCAAAGAAAAAACAAGAAATGATTTTTTCCTTTTGAGATTTCTCATTGTCATATAATCTTATTATAGATTTTATCTTCGTTAGTTTCCCACTATCGCATTATATTATTCAAAAGGAGACGTTTGAAAACAAGCAAACAAATCCCCTGTATTTTAGCATATGAAAATTTTTAGTATGCTGTTAATTTCAACACCTTCAATACAACGCGTTTCTCCCAAGCAGACAGCTGCACAAAATTATATAAGAGATCCGGTTCACGAAGCATTTGCTCGACAACACCAATTTGATTTCCTTCAAACGTCAAATCCTGAATGCGCTTTTGTAGCCATTCAATTTTTTGAGACGTAACATCTGTTCTTCGAAACACTTCATCGAACTCTAGCTGCTGCTGCTCTCTGACCGTTTCAAGCTGAACCAGCTCCATCTGATGGGCTTCTATCTGGCTTCGCAGGTCTCGCTCTCTCTGTTGTAACGCCGTCTGTTTTTGAAACGCTATTTTTTTCTTTTCATTCCAATTGGAAATTTCATTTTCATTCGCTCGCCGCATTCTTTTTAAAGTCGTATTATCTGGATCCGATTTTAATTTTTCATCAATGAGTGCTCTCTGATAGAGGTAATAGTCTAACTTGCCTTGTATTTCTTGTAGAACGGCATCCAAGGAGCGGCTCAGTTTGTGAATTTCCTGGATTTCATTTGAGGCGATGGCGATCAGATTCTTCTTTTCTTTCATTATCGCTACCGTATTTTGTAGTCTTTGCCAATAACCTACAACATCGGGATGTTTGATCTTCGTCCGAGTGATTTCATCTTCAAGGTTCGCGCTGTGAGTATTAATAAGGCGCAGGTAGTCCCGAACAATCACATCAAAAACCGGCTGCCAAGCTCTTTGCTTTGCATTTGATATACAATTACCTTTATTGGGAATCTGTCCCTTGGCACAAGTCCCAACAGCCAATTGGTTTTGTGCGATCCACAACAATTGATCTACATAAAAAACCGTGGCTTGAGAACTGGTCGCAAACAAAATAATACCAGCTAATAATAAGATGATCCTCACATCTCCCCCTTTTAAAATGGCCGTTCTCGTGATTTTCGATGAAAATCATTTAGATAAGGAAGATACCACTCGTACACGCTCAACTGTCCGTCGACCAAAATTTTATGCTCCGTTAGATTCTCATAAATCAACTCGACCTCTGACAAGGCGACCTGCACAAAAGCCTCAATCGCACTGGCCGGAACAAATTCTATAAACCGCTTGGTTTCATCATAATAGGTCCGAGAGATCAGCTTAGATTTTATCTTCCAACTAGAACGATCTAAGGAGACCACTTTTTCAGGAAAGCAATTGTAGGCTACACTATAGATCGGGCATCGGCCATAAAAAGCACGATGGGTCACCAAAGAAACATCTTGATGATGAGGATGCCCGTACTCACCAATAACTCCGTGAGTGTAAACAATATCGGAGGTCTCTTGATCAAGCTCCTTTTGCAGCTTCTCTAAATTCAAACGAGACTCAAAAAGATCAGGCAACTGCAAACAACGAAACTGCGAAAAACCCAAAGACTGACTGGTCTTTTCCAGCTGCTCCATCCGCTCCAAGCCCTGCCCATCGGCGTTCCCATCTGTCACACAAATCAACTTCCAGCTTCGATGCGGCTCACTCATCACAAGGCCCGAAAAAAACAGAGTTTCGTCATCGGGATGAGCCACAACGATCAGTCCTGTCTCACCACTCACCGAAACGCCTCCATCGCAATAACTGTCAAATCAGAGTGCTCTTTCAGTCCGTGCACTGGCAATCCAGAAGACCGATTGAGAAAATCGTGAAAAACCTCTTCCTTTCCCTCGCCCATCACCATCAACAGTATGGCCTTCGATTTCACAAAGGCCCCCACTCCATAAGAAAGGGCTCGATCTTGGGGGCTAAGACCTAAATTTTCTCTGGTAGACGCCTCTAAGTCCATTTCTCCATATACAAAATCTAAAGGTGTCTTCGGTTCATGAAAGGCTACATGTCCATTTAAACCTAGACCTAAAATTGTCAAATCCGCTATTGCGCCATCACTCACAGCAGGTGACTCCACTTTCGAAGCCCAAGTGGGAAGATGCTCTCTAAAAAATTGAGCAAAAAGTCCCTTACGTGGCCCTGTGATCACTTCGTCGACTTGCAACAGCCGCAATTGAGAAAATCCTTTAGGAACTCCCTCTTCCCAAAGGTGATACAAGGTTTGAGGAGTGGACCCCGCAGGAAGATAAAGAGAGTGCGCTTGGTATTGTGCAATTTTTTTCTCTAACCAGTGATGAGCCCAAAGACTCATAAGATGTTTATTTTCAAAATATCGAAGTTCCATAGTCCTCCCTACAAATTAGAAAATGAAATTTGCAAAAGGTCAAAGCGCAACTCTTACTCATCAAACAAAGATTATGTTACGCTAAGAGAAGTAATGATACCCTCCACAATAATTATTCTCTATACTGTGGGTATGTTGCAAAATTGGATGCGGTTCTTTGTATTACTCACCTTGTTTTTTGCCTGCTTGGAGCTTTTTGCTAAAGTGGATCCACAGATTGAGTGGGTCACATTTGAGTACGAAGATTCAAAATGGATTTTTAACAAAGACGAGACCGACCTCGCTCGTCAGTATCTTCGGGAGTACGTGCGGGCTCGTAAGGTGCTTAAGCCTCTTTTTTCAGAAAGCCCTGATTCGACGACGTTTTTAATTTTAAATAATACAGATTTCGCAAATGGCTCAGCCACAATTTGGCCCTATCCACTGATCACCCTCAATCCAGCCCTGCCGGCACCCCGATCGTCGCTTGGGGAGTTTGCCGATCCTATGTTTGAACTAGTGCTTCACGAATACACCCACATCCTCAATCTCTATCCAGCTCACGGAATCATTAAAATTCCGCGCTGGATCTTTGGAAGTGTGATCTCTCCCAATATGCTTTTGCCACGATGGTACACAGAAGGTTTAGCCGTTTATATAGAATCTTATTTCGGAGATGGCCACGGTCGTTTGCACAGTCAATATATTTCTGGCCTCAGTAGAGCGTTCACTTTAAAGAATCAATGGAGTCATTATTCTATAGATCAGCTCAATGAGTTTCCACCCGATTGGTTGGGCGGAAATCGCGCCTATCTTTTAGGTGGAGTTCTCTTGGCTGAACTTTTTGAGAAAAGTGGAAATGACAAAATCGAGGTTCTTAATCAGGCTCACTCTCGGCGAGTTCCCTATTTTTTAAATGGTGCCGCTGAAAACGCAACAGAAAAAAGTTACGTCGACTGGCTGGAAGAGAGTTACAAAAGCCTACGATCAAAAACAGAAAAACAAATACAACAACTACGTAAAGTGCAACCCGCCAAGAGCTACCCTCTTCGCCAACCTCGGGCTGAAAACGTCAGTCCATCCATCAGCCCTAACGGAAAATACCTTGCCTACGCCAGCGCCAGTTATAGGGAAGGAGGTGCCGTCGCTCTGATTAAAAAAGGGCGAAAGGGATTTTATCGACAAAAAACAGCTCGGCTTGTGGAAGGCAAAGGAATCCAAAAGATTTCTTGGCATCCGACCCACTTGTCTTTTTATTACGACGCCGTTTCTTCATTTGAAAGATTCCAACTCTTTTCTGATATTTATAGATACGATTTGAAAACCAAAAAAAAACAACAGCTCACCAAAGGACTACGAGCCCATCATCCCACTGTGCATCCTGACGGGCAATGGATTTACTTTTTCCAAAACTACCCAAAGGGTCAACGGCTGGCTCGGATCGACCTTGACGGAAAAAACTTTGCAGTTCTCTTAGAACCCGAGCCTTGGACCCACCTCATTGATATGACCTTTCTTGATGGCCAGAAGCTCCTCATTTCTCAACAAAAAAAGGGAATGACTCGAAACGCACAACTATACACAATAAAGGATCACTCCCTTGTCCAATCCAGTGTGTTTCTCTCCCAATGGTCAGGAAACATTAGTTTTGTGAAGATGACCTCTAAAGGGCTGCTCTTTTCTTCAGATCTTTCAGGAGTAGAAAATCTCTATTTATGGGAATCCCCATTGAATGCTAATGGAAAAGCCCAACCACGTCCCGTCACCCACTCTCTAACTAGAGTGGTCGATGGAGACCTGGATCCCGATAAAAGCACCCTTTTGTTTACTTAAACCACCCATAATGGTTACCGTCTTTATTACTCGCGTAGCACTCAATGGCGATTTTTAAATTCAACACTTCCACAGATCGATCCTCTTTACCCGGCTCCACAGAAGCCACCAGTTGACGACAACGAAAATCTAAGCTCTCTGGCACCTGGACCCTACAGTCCACTTAGTTATCTCCTGCCGCGCTATTGGACGCCCTATCTTTATTTTATCCCTGAAGGCACTGTCTTTCAGGCATTAACTTCAGCAACGGACCCTTTGCAAAAACACCTTTATTCGGTTGTCGGCCAAATCGACACCCTCACCCAAAAGCCCGGTGTCTCTTTTAGTTATATGAACAACGTCACCTCCTGGGAACTCGGGCTTTCTGCAGCAGACATCTATAGTTACTTTTATAGCAATCAATCTGTGCTTCACAACCAAGCTGTGCTTTTGAGTGCCACGCAGACTCTTAGCGACGACGAGCACTGGAATCTTTCTTATTTTTGGGACTACCAATCCACGCAGGAAGGCAACAACCTGGATCTTAAAAGAGATGGTCCGGGACTGGCTATAAGCTATGCAGACGTTGAGTTCAAAAAGGGGGACATCACACCGACCGGTGGTGGGGCTGTCAAAATCGCCCACACTGAGTATCTTGAGGGTTCGGAAAAGATTGCCTATGGCAAAACCAAATTGAATGCTCAAGGATATACAGCTTTCTGGCTCCCTAAAGGCCACGCTCTCGCGCTTCTTGCCAATGGAGTTTATGCTCCCGAATTGAGATACACCGCCATTGCAACCTCGACAATCAGTGCCCGCCTGAATTCTTTAGATCAAACTTCTCACCTTTTACGTGGTTACCCCTCGGGAGTGTTTCTAGGAAAAAATATGCTGACGGCCAATCTAGAATATCGATTTCCCTTAAAGTCCGTCTTTCGAGGATTCCAGACCTGGCCTCTTTTTCTAAAAGATGTCCATGCAAAACTTTTTTTCGACACCACATCGTTAGATGGAATTGCCTTTGAAAAGCCAGAAGGGGCGTCAAAGAGCCAGGCCGTGAACAAAGTATTTGCAGACGAATGGTTTTCCGGCTATGGCATTGAACTGATCTCCGATTGGACCATGGGATATTACTTACCCATTTCATTTACAATAGGTCTTCATCAAGGTATCGATAAGGAAACGGGAGGCGATCTTCGCGTCTTCTTTGGATTCGTTTTATAACATTGCTATTGACCAGAGGGACCTTCCTATGGACATTGTATTATTGATCATTCTAGGTATGGCCACAGGATGGGTTTCTGCTTTTTTAGGAGTGGGTGGCGGTTTTTTTATGGTGCCGCTTCTTTACGCTCTGTTTCCGACTCTTCCTCATGGAACCGTGATCGCCACCTCGTTGGGTGTGATCTCCGTCAATGCGACAATGAATGTTTGGCTTTATCAAAAAAAGGGACTTCAATCCGAAAGATCCATATGGCTTCCCATGGCACCGGGCCTTCTTATTGGAGCTGTGATCGGCAGTGAATCCGTTTTGCTCCTACCCACCTCATTGGTCAAAAAGATTTTCGCTATCTCTTTGCTCATCATTGCCGCAAGAATGCTCTTAAAAAAAGCAGAAACCACCATCGAATCTGAAGCCACTGTTCCAGTAAAACCCTTTTGGCTTTGGTCTTTCCTTTTAGGATCTCTTGCGGGATTCGCTTCGGGCCTAACAGGTCTCGGCGGAGGAGTTGTTTTAATTCCCATCTTTTTTTTGGTCTTTCAAATGTCGGCTCGATTGGTCCCTTTTTACTCCAACATCCTTATGGTTTATGCTGCCATCGCTGGTTCAATAAGATTTGGTTTGGCCAGTGGAGTGCGCCCGCTTCTTTACCCTCATTGGCAAGTAGGACACATTAATCTTTTGTTGATCTTAAATATTTTAGTCGGGTCGCTTATGAGTAACCGCTTTGGAGTGAGTGCTAGTTTGAAAACGTCCGAGCCCGTCAAACGCTACTTGTTCATCTTATTGCTCTTTGTTTTCTCCGCAAAAATGTTTCTTGCCTAATTGGCTGATGCAATGAGTCGGCGGTGGACTTGCCAGTTAGGAACTCCTTTAGAGGAAATTACAATTTTAAGAATCTCTCATTAAAAAAACAAAAAAAGCCATAGCGAAATGAATTTTTTAACTCTTCATTAGTAAAGTTTCATGATAGACTCGCAACAAACAAGATGAAATAATTTTTATAGTTTCCAGAGAGGCATTCCTTGAAAAACTTCGATTTTGCGGGCCGATCCAATTTAAGTTATCTCGAACAACAGTATGCGCTTTACAAAGAAGATCCTGAAAAGGTCGCTCCTGAATGGCGCCACTTCTTTGATGGAGTCGATTTCGCTCAAGGCTTGGGAGATCAAGGGGCACAAGCCTCACCGAAAGAAGTAAATGTCTTTCGTCTGATTCGTACCTATCGTGACTATGGTCATCAAGTGGCAAACTTAGATCCCCTAAAATTGCATAAACCTAATGAGAGTGACTTTCAGTTGGCAAATTTCGGTTTAGCTGATGAGGACCTCGACACTCCTTTTCAGGTGGGGGCCTTGATTGGCCGGCCCAACGCTCCCCTTCGCGAAATCATTCAATCCCTAAAGTCTATGTACTGCGGAACCATTGCGGCGCAAATATCTGGTTGTGAGCATCCTGTTCGCAAGTGGTTCCAAAATGAGTTTGAAAACAGTTCACCAAATTTTGTCTACACCGATAATGAGCGTGTCTCTGTCTTAAAGTCCCTGATAAAGACAGAATCTTTAGAAAAATTCATACACACACGTTACGTAGGGACAAAGCGATTTTCCATTGAGGGAGGAGACGCCCTGTTGCCCATGTTGGAACAGATGGTCCCTCGCGGAACCAAATTAGGCGTCAAAGAGCTCGTTATAGGTATGGCTCATCGAGGCCGGATCAATGTTCTCGCTAATTTTATGGACAAGGGCTTAGATCATATTTTTGCCGAATTCGATGGCTCCGTAAAAGATGCTACAGGACATGACGGCGATGTGAAGTATCACTTGGGCTACTCTTCCGACAAAGTGACTTCCGATGGAAATTGTCACATCTCTTTAGCTTTCAATCCCAGCCACCTGGAAGCTGTTAGCCCGGTAGCCCTCGGAATGACCCGAGCCAAGCAGCGCAAGTACAATGACACAGTTGAAAGAAAAACTGTGATTCCTGTTCTCATTCACGGCGATGCTGCCTTTTCCGGCCAAGGAGTGGTCAGTGAGACTTTACAACTTTCCGCTCTTAAAGGATACACTGTTGGTGGCTCCATTCATATTATAATTAACAACCAGGTCGGCTTCACAACAGATCCAGAGTGCTCTCGCTCGACTCGGTACAGTTCCGATATGGCAAAGGCCACACGCTCCCCTGTCATTTTGGTCAATGGCGATGATATAGAAGCCTGTGTTCGTGCGATTGATATGGCTGTTCGTTTCCGTCAAGAATTTAAACAAGATGTCGTCATTGATTTAATCTGTTATCGACGTTTTGGACACAATGAAGGAGATGAACCGGCATTCACACAACCCCTTATGTACGATGTCATTAAGAAGCACCCCACACTGATGAAACTTTATGGAGAGCAACTTCAGAAGAAAGGGCTTTTAAGCCAACAAGAATTCGATAGTTTCCACCAAGAAAAGATGGATAATTTGCAGGCGATCTTAGATGAAACTAGAAAAACACCTCCGAAGCTAGATCCACTGGCATTCAGTCGCTTGTGGGCGGGACTTCGCCGAGCCACACCGGAAGATTTTGACAAGCCCTTTGACTCTAGCTTTAAGAAACAACAGCTTTTGCAATTGGCGGAAACAATTTTTGCCATCCCCGACAATTTTAACATCCACCCTAAGGTTGAAAAATTACTTCATCAGCGAATTGAATCTGTAAAAGAAAATAAGATGGATTGGGGCACAGTCGAACTCCTCGCCTACGCTTCTTTAAGAAGTGAAAAAATCAATGTGCGCCTTTCGGGACAAGACTGCAAACGAGGAACCTTTTCCCACCGACATGCCGTTTATACGGATACCGAAACTGGCGAAGAGCTCTGTCCCATTAAGCAGCTAGAGTATGACGGAGAATTTTGTATTTATAATAGCTCCTTATCGGAAATGGCCGTTTTAGGTTTTGAATATGGAAACGCCTCCACTGATCCTCACTTTCTAACCATTTGGGAAGCTCAATTTGGCGACTTTGCCAATGGTGCTCAGATCATCATTGATCAATTTATTGCTAGCGGTGAAGAGAAGTGGCTGCGAAATGTCGGCTTAACCCTCTTTCTTCCTCATGGCTATGAAGGACAGGGCCCGGAGCATTCGAGTGCTCGTCTGGAAAGGTTCTTGCAGCTATATGGCCAGTACAACATGCAGATCTGCAATCTCACGACTCCAGCGAATCTTTTTCATGTTTTGCGTCGACAGATCAAAAGAGATTTCCGCAAACCACTTATCGTTATGACGCCTAAATCTCTTTTAAGACATCCTGAAGTGGTTTCTACCGTCGACGACCTCTGTGAAGGTCACTTTCAAGAAGTGATCGGAGATCCTTTGAATGTCAAAGAATCGGACGTAGAGACTTTGGTGATCTGCAGTGGAAAAGTTTATTTTGATTTAAAAAAGGAGCTTCCCGACAGTCATAAATTAGCCATTGTTCGCCTAGAGCAAATAGCTCCTTTTCCTCGGGTCCAACTCACTCCCTACCTCAATGGTTTTAAGCGATTAAAAACCGTGGTCTGTCTTCAAGAAGAGCCTCGAAATATGGGATCATTTTCTTATTTGGGACCTCGCTTACGTGAACTGTTAGATGAATTGGGACAAGAAAAGGTACGCATAGAATATGTTGGGCGAACGGAACGAGCCAGCCCAGCTGTGGGCAACCCAAAAGTTCATGCATTAGAGCAAGCTGATATAGTACAAAAAGTTTTGGCATTTAATTAATTAAAAGGAAAGAGGCATCGTGAAAGCGGAAATTAAAATACCAGCAGTTGGAGAGTCCATTACTGAAGCGACCATTGTTGAATGGAATCAGAGCGACGGCAGTCAAGTTCAACAAGGCGACCTTCTTTTAACTCTTGAGACCGACAAAGCCAACGTGGAAGTTGTCGCTGAAGCCTCTGGCGTTTTGTCCATTTCTTCTCAAGCTGGCGACACTGTGGCCATAGGTTCTGTTGTTGGTACTATCGATTCCGACGCCGTTTCCGAACAACCACAAAAAGAGTCACAGGCGTCTTCAACAACATCGGATTCTTCCGGCTCACCGAAGCCAACAGGAGCCAACCCCATTGATATCGTTGTTCCTGGAGTAGGAGAATCGGTCACGGAAGCCACACTCGTTGAATGGATGGCAGAAGATGGAAGTTTTGTTCAAAAAGACGAAGAGATCGTGACTCTTGAAACAGAAAAAGCCAGTGTTGAACTGGTCGCCGAAGTCAGTGGTATTTTAAAAACCAAAGTAGCCGCAGGGGAAACAGTTCAAGTGGGCACCGTCTTAGGATCGGTGACTCCCGCCGAAGGAAAATCCACGACCTCTTCGTCTACGTCTCCTTCTTCGACCTCTCCTTCACAAGGCCCCACCAATACCACGTTGAGCCCAGCCGCACAAAGAGTGGTGGGTGAAAATAAATTGGATGCGTCGCAAATCTCAGGGACAGGAAAGCACGGTCAGATCACCAAAGCGGATGCCTTAAATGCAGCAGCTGCTTCAAAGTCTGCTGCCCCTTCCCAACCGGCAGCGACCCAACCCGCTTCGAAGTCACCCGCTCCGACACTGCCACAAGCGTTGGGAGGCGAGGCTCCTGAAGAGAAGCGCCTGCCAATGTCACGACTGCGACAGACCATTGCGCGCCGATTGGTCGAAGCGCAACATACAGCTGCGATTCTGACCACCTTTAATGAAATTGACATGACTGAAGTTATGGCACTTCGTAAAAAATATAAAGATAGTTTTCAAAAGAAACATGATGTGAAGTTAGGTTTCATGGGATTTTTTATGAAAGCTACGATCGAAGCCCTTAAAGAGTTTCCGTTAGTCAACGCCTCCATCGACGGCAATGAAATTCTCAGTCGTAATTATGTCAATATGGGTATTGCCGTCGGAACAGAAAAAGGACTTTTGGTTCCTGTTATTAAAAATGCCGATAAACTCTCATTAGCTGACTTGGAAAAGTCTCTAGTATTTTATGCTGGCAAGGCTCGTGACGGTAAAATTGGAATCGATGATCTTTCAGGAGGTACCTTTACAATTAGCAATGGTGGCACCTATGGCTCCCTTCTATCAACTCCAATTCTGAATCCTCCACAGAGTGGTATTTTAGGATTGCATAAAATTGAAGAGCGTCCTATCGCTTTAAATGGCCAAGTCGTGATTCGTCCCATGATGTATGTGGCTCTTTCTTATGACCATCGAATCATTGATGGCAGTGAAAGTGTTCGCTTTCTAGTAAAGATCAAAGAGGCCATGGAAGATCCCGCACGCATGCTACTGGAAGTTTAATTCAGGATTTCGGTGGACCTCTTGCGTGTTTAACTGCGAACACCTATGATTCGTAAGAAAAGATAATTTGGAGAAAAAAATGAGTGAAACAAGTTTTGATTTTGTCGTGATCGGCTCAGGTCCTGGTGGCTATGTGGGAGCCATTCGAGGAGCTCAATTGGGATTAAAAACAGCCATCATTGAGAAGGATGCCACATTTGGTGGCACCTGTTTAAATGTTGGCTGCATCCCCTCTAAAGCTCTTTTAGATTCTAGCGAACACTATCACAACACTAAGGAAGCTATGGACTCTCATGGGGTCATTGTAAAGGGTGTTGAGCTGGATGTCTCGAAAATGATCGCTCGAAAATCAAAAATTGTTTCTGATCTTACAGGGGGCATCGCCTATCTATTTAAGAAAAATAAGATCACCCCTTTTAAGGGAGTTGGTTCTATTTCTGGAAAAAACGAAGTCACAATAAAGGGAAGAGATGGGCAAGTCACCAAGCTTCAAGCCAAGCACATTATGATTGCCACAGGTTCAGAACCCAATGAGCTTCCCTTTTTAAAGTACGATGGAAAAAGAGTGATCTCGTCAACGGAAGCCTTAGAACTCCCATCGGTTCCCTCAAAAATGGTTGTCATTGGAGCCGGTGCTATCGGCTTAGAACTGGGCTCCGTCTGGTCGCGCTTAGGTTCTGAAGTCACTATCATCGAGTACGCACCTAAGATTTGTGGTCCCATGGACGGCAAACTCAGTCAAAGATTACAGACGATCCTAAAAAAGCAGGGATTAAACATAATTACCAATGCGCAAGTCAAAGGGGCAGATGTCGGAAAGTCAGGATGTCGGGTCTCCTACGAAGATCGCAAATCAGGTGAGACTCATAGTCTGGATGCTGATATTGTTCTTGTTGCTGCTGGCCGCCGTCCTTTCACTCAGGGGCTCGGTTTAGAAACTGTAGGAATCGAAAAGGATGAGCGCGGATTTATTAAAATCAATGACCATTGGCAAACTCAGGTGCCACACATTTTTGCAATAGGTGATGTTGTGCCGGGGCCGATGCTGGCTCACAAGGCGGAAGAGGAAGGCGTCGCTGTGGCCGAATTCATTGTCAACGGGTATGGCCATGTTAATTACAATACAGTTCCTTCCGTAATTTATACTTGGCCGGAGTTCGCTTCAGTCGGTTTGAGCGAAGAGCAGTGTAAAGAACAGAACATAGCCGTGAATATTGGAACCTTTCCGTTCACGGCCAATGGCCGCGCCAAGGCTCTTGACTGTACCGATGGTCAAGTAAAAGTCATCGCCGAAAAAAATTCCGATAAAGTTGTGGGCGTGCATATTGTCGGCCCCAGAGCTTCCGATCTTTTAGGTGAGGCTGTCGTTTTAATGGAATTTGGCGGAAGCGCTGAAGATTTAGCAAGAAGCTTCCATGCCCATCCTACACTGACGGAAGTCATTCGAGAAGCAGCTTTAAATGTCGATAATCGGGCTCGACAGATGTAAAAAGGCTCCTTTGAATGTATTAACAGTCAACTGAGCCCTTTAATTGCGATTGAAAGGGTTCAGTTTAAATTAACTGCATTCTCTCAAAGGGCTCTTGACATTGACTGTCAAAAAGGTTTTTTAGCACGTACGTGAGGATTGTTATGCGTGAGCTATTTGTCAGAAACCTAACCAATCTTGATTTTGCCTGGTTAGACCCCAAAAAGGGGTTGATGGGAGAAAGTCTGATCGTCAATGTCTTTCTTCAAGGCGAGATGGATGAACGTGGCTTTATCATGGATTTTGGTCCCTGTAAAAAATGGATGAAGCAGCTCATTGACCATCACCTCGATCACACCTGTGTGGTCCCAATGAGATCCTCTCATCTTAAGATAGCCGGACTGGATGAAGTGCGAATGAGTTTTTCGTTCCATTGGGCTCAGGGTGAACTTTCGTACGAGGCTCCCCGACACACGCTCGTTCTTTTAGAAAAAGAAACTCTTGAAATCAGTGACTTTGCTGAGTTTCTAGAAACTCAGGCTCGCCAGGCACTGCCAGATCGAGTGAAAGATGTCAAAATTGAGCTTTTGCCTGATCCTAATTTTAAAACCAGCGCCAACTACCGTTACACTCACGGTCTAAAGTTGCACGAAGGCAATTGCCAACGTCTGTTTCATGGACATAGAAATCCAATAGAAGTTTATCTTAATGACATCCGTCAAGAAAAGATGGAAGTCTACTTAAGCGATTATTTAAAGCAGATTCACTTTGCCCCTCTATCCAGTGTCACCAGTGAGACTCAAGACCTTTTACTCAATCAGAGGAATTGGCAGAGTAATGACCAACTCACTCTTAGCTATGAGGCCCCTCAAGGCTTATTCAAAGCGGAGCTTCCTGTAAGAGATTGTTTAATTATGGCAGAAGAACCTTCCATTGAGCGCATCACTGAACTTTCTTGGAAAATCTTAAAAGAAGAGTTCGCCATTGCCGACTCTTCAACCCTAAAAGTCTACTGCTTCGAAGGTCTAAGCAAAGGCTGCTCCTTCCAAAACTAAGGTACCAGTATCTTAGCTATTTGTAGCGATATTTACTAACGAAATCGAGATTTAAAAAGCGCGGGCGTATATTGAGTTTCTTTTGTGTCTCTATACTCAATCGATAGGGAAAAAAACCTAATTTTGCACCCTCAGCAAAAAGATACTCATAATAATTTCTGGCTCGCTGAACCTCTTTAGGATTGTTTCGATTGAACAAGATGGGAATCGTACTATCAAAACAAACATCATCTAATGTCGTCAGCGTAATAAGCGGATTGAAATTAAACTTCAACGAAGCTTTCTGAACAAACTCAATATACTGCCTTAAAACTTGCGGGCCTATTTCTACTATCGGCGCATACCAGATAAGACCGCAGTGGTCCTTAGTTGGATTCAAATGCACCTGATGTTTTAGGTCTAAGTTTTCATGCTTCCAATAGGCTAATCTTAAGGCCACATTGTTCGGTTTGCCACTCAGGACCTCAAAACCCTCCTCCATAGTTTGTATAGATTTAAAAAGACCCTCCCAATTAAAGTAGCGAAAAAGAGCTTTGGCCACCTTAAAACACTTTTGATTCCTCGAAGTATAAAATATTATGTGCTTAGAAACTCCACGCAATTCTTTTTTTAATTCCTTGCGAATCTGTGCCACCACAGTCTTCTGACCATAGATCGCACCTGTGATGGTCCACTCCGTGATCTGCCGTCTTTGACTCTCTTTTTTTATCTCATCGTCACTCAGAGGGTCGCCAGATATCAGTTTCTCCACCGGATAGTCCATCGTCATACTCAAAACACGCTCTCGATTCATTAAATTGATGCCGCCCAGATAGCTTCCATATGTCTTTTTAAGATGCTTTATGGAGCTTGATATATCCTCAATGGTTGCTGTCGGCCTTACAGAGACAACAAACATCTCCAGATGCTGCGGACGAGGGGCCAACTTTATAGTGACCTCTGTGACCAATCCTAGTCCGGATTGAGTAAATAGTCCGGTTGTATAAGGACCAATCCCATACTTGAACAGTTGAGCCAATCTTTTTTGTCCTAACTCTTCTAGAGGGCTACAATACTCACTTCCATCTTTTAACAAGGCCCGCAAAGAAATCAGTGATGAGAAATGATCCATAATTGGTGTAAGACCATAACCCCTTTCCAAGATATTACCAACGACAGATGTATCCGGCCCACCCCCATGAACTGGGCAAAGCCATTGACGACCATTTTCAAGTAAAAACTCGTAAAGCATCTGATAGGTCACACCTGGCTCTACTGTGACAATCCCATGATGATCGTCGAAATCTTTTATTTTTTGACACAAAGAAAGATCCACAACACAGGAATCAGGCGAAATTGGGGCTCCGCATCCATATCCCCAATTCAGCCCCCTGGAAATCGGGTACAAATCAGGAAAATTCTCTATCAATTGCTGAAAGTCGAGCTTCAGCTGCTCCATGTCCTGTGGTTTAAAATACCCTCCGGCTGAATGAGCCTTTCCTAGAGTGGTTTCTAAATTTAGAACTTGCATATCCTTATCTTACTATTAATTTAATTTCTAGAAAAGCAGACTATGGAGTATTTTGTTTCCTGCTGTTTTCCCCAAAAAAAGGCAGATGCATGAGACAAATGATTCAAGATGTTCATCACTTTACTGACTTTCGTTTACTATTAAATGAAGATTATTTGGCACGCGCTAAAGAAAATCCATCCTATTCTCTAAGGGCCTATGCCAGAGATATTGAAGTCTCCATTTCTCATCTATCTAATGTATTAGGACGAAAAAAGTTTTTTTCTTTTGAAACTGCTCAATCCATTTTAAAAAAACTTCAGCTGTGGGATCAAGATGAGGAGTATGCTTCTCAACTGATACGCGTGGAATGCGAAGAAAGCCTGGAGGAAAAAAAATTAGCTCGGTCTTATTTAAAACGACACTCCATCGGACATGGATTCATCCCAAAACCAGAAAAAGATGCCGTCTTAAAGTCCCTAGGACATTTTTTATTTTATGGATTGGTTATCAAATTTGATTCATTTAGTAGAATCCTAGATGTCTTTAATATCATGGGCTGGAGCGAGGAAACAATTCGGAAAATTGCCTTAGATCTTATGCAGGCGAACTACATCGTTTGGGAAAACGACAAAATAGATGTGACAGATCGAGAATTTTTCATTGAAACCCATAAAGAACTCTACAAACTTCATGTTAAATTTACGAATTATATTTGTGAACAAATATTAAAAACAAAGGAACTCGATCTCCCTATAAGTGATGGCAAAGGAGCCCTTTTTAGTCTAGATCATGAGACCGTTCTAGAATTAAAAAAACACACAGACCACTATGTTCGAGGCGCCTATAGGATCGCCAATAAAACAAAAAACCCCACACATCTCGTGCTCTTTTCCGCCTCCGTTGCCGGCTGGGAGATTTGTTAGGTACCAGTATCTTTTTGGTTT
>JAGRAG010000162.1 GCA_020435025.1 Bdellovibrionales bacterium
TCATAGCCACCGCAGATCGGGCAGCACTAGTGATCAGTGCTGCTGGTGCCCCATGTCCGGTGGCATCACCAATAAATATAAAATAATATTTTTCACTTTGAAAATGATGCCACCAGTCTCCTCCACATTCTTCTGCGGCGATTGCTGCACCAGTGATTTCAACATCGTTTGTTTTAAATTTTGGCTCTGGTAATAGAAGCTCTTGAACTGCTTGAGCTGTTCTCAGTTCCGCTTCCATTCGCGCTTTATCTTGAGTGTCGGCGAGAAGTGATTTGATTTTACTTGCCATAGAGTTAAAGTTACTTGCAAGTTGAGCGATTTCTCCACCACTTGCTATTTTTATTTTGAAATCGAAATCGCCACTGGCAATCTTATTGGTTGCCTCTGATAACCCTTCAATCGAGCGAGTCACGGGTTGAGTAGAGAGAATGGCAATGATAACTGTTAAGCTAAGTAAAGCAACGCAAAATATTAAAGTTTTCCAGCTGAGAAACTCGGTGGCTTTATAGGCCTCTTCAAGCAGAACTCCTGAGGAGACATAGATATCTGGTAGAGTTGTACGAATGATTGAAATAATATATTTCGTGTCGTTTACTAAAAGTTCTTTTGTGATCTCTGGTATGGAGGACTTTTTGGCAAAATTGTGTACGGATTTAAAAAGATCTTGATCAGGCTCTCCCAAAAGTAGTCCATGGATATTACTTGCTAGCATTATTTGTTCAGGACCATCATTTTTAAAAATAAGTGAAAGGGCTTCTTTATTAAAGATACCTGATACTATTCTGTTTCCGAAAAGAGTTTTAACCCTATGAGTCACAGCAATATAACTATGGTTGCCTTTCATTGCCTGAATCAAAATATTCCGGTTTTCTAGCCGATGTAAAACCTTTTGTGGGTACAGGTAAAGATTCATTTGAGATGGATTGAGTGATCCAATCCCTTTTTGTGGCTTTAGATAGGGGCGAGTGCTTCTTAAAAGCTCGCCCTTTTCATTAACTGATATAGAGACGAATCCAACGATTTCCTTGATAGAGTAAAAGACATAGTGTCCAGTTCGAGTCATTGCATGTTTGTTGGGATCAACGGTTTGATCTATGGCTGCTAAAGCGTCTAAAGAGGCTGCGATTTCAGCACTCACACTTGAGGCTTTGGCTCGAGCATTTGTCTGAACTTGGTTGTAGATATAGGCTTGCTTATCTTCTTTAAATAAGTCAATAACCATAAAGTAAAAAACTATAAGCGCAATCAGCGGTAGTCCAGTAACTACGAGAAGGATTTTGTATCTAAGAGAAAGTCCATTTTTGCCCATACTTTGGCTCATCGGTTTCCTAATGTAAAATTGTAAGAAGAAACGGTGAGACCTATGGATGGAATTCTATATGTTCGATTAGAAAATTCGATCAATCGGAAATTCTTAGTATTGTCCGCTAGACTATTAGGGGGAGACGCCGACAATAGACTAGAACTTGTTCTCAATTGTAAGGCGGTAAAGTAAAAGCTCCGAAAAGCTCCTTATGAAAGAGTCTTTAGTTAAATTTCTCTCTTGTTGTTGGCTTCTTGCTACTGTTGGTTGTGCCAGTGGAGTGCTGACCATTGATAGTAATGAACGAGAAGTAGATATCTCCGTTCGCTATGTGGGCGATGGAGAGTACAAACCATTGGGAAAAACTCCATTAACTATGGAAGCTTCCAAAGTCATTGAAGTTGCTGGAAATAAGGGTAAGGCTATGGTGATCGAGTTAACGAAGCCAGGATATATGAGTCGAACAGTTTTAGTGCCGAATTTGGATAGTGGAACTGACTTTAATTTTCGATTGCAATTGACTCGACAGGCTTCGGAAAGAGCTGAAGATATAGCAGAGAAAAATAAGCTCATAGATGATCTGTTTGAAAGTCAAAGACTTGTCAAGGTGGGAAGATATGATGATGCTATAAAACTGCTTGATAAAATTGGAGAGCGTGAGCCACAGTTAGCAGCAATATTTGAAATGAAGGCAGGAGTGAGCTTTATTAAAAAAGATTATACAAGCTCCCTGGACCTTTATCGGCAAGCACTCAGACTGAATCCTGGAAATGTGGAAAGTTTGAAAATGGTTCAATATTTAGAAAGTTTAAACACTAGGAAACCAGCAAATGAGAATGAGCCAACGCCATAATGGAGGACGAAGTATTTTGAGCCAATACTGTGTTCGTAGCTTATTGAAAGGAGCAGGAATATTTCTGCTCTTGCTGCTATCTTCTGTGATGGCGATAGCAGGTCTAGATGAAAGGCATTCTGTCGAGCGTGAGATTCGGTCCCAGCTGGCTAATACTCTGATCCCCGTCGTTGGAGCGGGAAACTTTATAGTTACGGTAAAAGTATCAGAACAAAAGAAAGCAATCAATGGTGGGAGCGAGGAAGACATTCAGCAGTCTGTCCTTGTGAACAAAGATGCTAATATTTATGATGGACTCTATCCTTTAGGAAAGATTGGAGTCTGGTCAGAGCCAAAGTTTAAAGTAAATAAGAAAAGTGAGTTAGTTGTAGATGATAAGTTTGAAGTCGGACAAATCAAAGTTGACCTGTTTTTAGATGCAGGACTGTCACCTCAACAAAAGGCCGATGCGAAAAATGTAACGGGTGTTTATCTATCTACATTCGGTGATGATAAGGTGACCCTTACGGACTACTCAATTGCATTGAACTTAACTAAAAAGAAAGAAGAACGAGAGAGCCTCAGACTGAGAGAAGAGATGGAAGCCCGCTTACGTAAAGCAGCTAATCTCGATGAACAAAAGTTTCGTCGAGCGGCTTTAAAAGCAGAGCTGGATATGAAAAGAGAACTGGCTCTTGAGCTAGAAAAAATTAAAGCAGAAGCTCGAAAAAAAGAAAGAGAAGAGGATCTGGCGCGGGAACGATCAATTGCTTCCATTGAAAAAACACCCATTGATCATTTGTCTGAGTTTCAACTGCCTATTGGTCTTCTGGGTTCTGCATTGATTCTTTTTGTCCTTGGAGTCTTTGCGCTGTTTCGCTATCAAAAATTTGCAGAGCGAAAAATGGTGCTCATGGAAGAGGCAGCGAAAAGAGCAGAGTCTGATGCGATTCATAAAGAAACGGATGTAGATCATGCAGCTATAGAGGAAGTTGCAGTTCAGTCGGAAATGACGGAGCAAGAAGTCGCTGATTTAAATAGAGAATTCTCACGGTTTTCCATGCTTTGTGAGGACGAGTTATCAGCTGGTGTAACTCTAGTGCGTCAGTGGATACAGTCGGATAAAAGAGAGTCGAAGTCCATTTTAGCTTTGCTTCCGAGATTTGTGGACATGAAAAAGGTGAATGCTATCATTCATCATCTTAACAGTAATGAAAGAAAACTGTGGTCGAAGATTGTCGGTAAACCTCGCGCAGACATTTCCCCAGATAGAGTGATTGAGTTTTTATCCGTTCAAATGACAAATTCTGTTTTGGTGCCCATGGAGGTGTCGGAAGATGGAAGTGTTGAGCTTCTTTTAGGTTTAAATAGCGAAGAGGCCGCCGAAGTTATTCGCAGGAATCCTGAGTTTGCGAAGATTGTTTTGAATGTTTTGCCAACTTCTCAGGTTGCGGGAATATTAAGAATTTTGGAGCAGGACCAGTTGGAGTATGGAGCTGGAACAAGTCTTACATTTAGCAAGGACGATCTGGTTCTTTCCGGATCGGCATTGAGAGAGACAGTCCAACAAGTTCTTCAGGATACTCGACAAGTTACATCGCCTTTCTTAGATCAAATTCCACAGTTGATCCGCGAAGTTGGTCCAGAAACGGAAGGCCCACTTTTTCGTGTTCTATCTGAAGCCAACCTCTCTCACACTCTTGTGGAAATATCTAGAGAAGTTTTTCCTTCAGAACTTATCTTTGAATTGGGCGATGGTATCTTAAAACGAATTTTAGAGCAGATGCCTTTGAGAAAGCGAGCTGAGTTGTTTATATCTCAAGATGATACCGTAAGAGATCACTTTATGCAGATTTTAGGTGCGGGTTCAAAGTTAGCCGAGATTATGACAACTGAAATTCAGGATATCGAAGCAGATTCCAACAAAGTTACTTTATTGAAGGCTGATGCAGTTCGAAAGTGGCGTGACTTTATTCGCCTTGCCAGAAACGTCATTCGAGCCAATGAGTCGGTACGGGGAGAAGTACGAACTGTAGTTGACAAGTGGCTGGTAGAGAAAATGGGAATTGAAAATGAAGTTGTTCAGAAGCATGTTGCTTAGGTTCTTATTTACTCTTATAGGGCTGGCTCCTCTTTTTTCTCAAGCAGAAACATCTTCGGATATTGAATACTTTGCGCTCATGGGCTTTGTTTCTGGGTCTTTTACGGGAGCTGAAGACGGTTCCTTTACGTCATTTGCCTCTTTCGAAGGTGGGGGAGAGCTGCATAAAGGAAGTGACCGTTCTGTCTTTGTAAGGGCCTCTATTTCTATGGATCCAACGGAAGGTAAGGTGAAGTATTTTTATGGAGGCTTTGGGCAAAAATTTTATCTATGGGGCCCCGGACTGAAATCAAGTGATGTAACCGAAGGCGATGTCATTTCGGTGATTCCTCAAAGTCGATACTTTGTGAATTGGGACTTAGGTATGGCTGAAGTGAGAGTGAGAGATGTGACTTCATCACTCTCTGTTCAGAGTACTATAATCGATTTTGGGGGTGGATTTGGTTATATTAAGCAACAAGGAGACCTTGGAATCCAAGCTTACATAGGAATGACTAAAGGAATCTCCATATCCTCCGTAGCTGTTGATAGCACGATTTTACGTCTTATGTTTGGAGTCACATATTAATAATCACTAAATAATTGATAGATATTCCTCTATTTCTCAGTGATAATCAATTTAACCAAGGGGAATTTTTGAAGCGATTTGACCGACTCGTGTTAGTTATTTCAGCAGTTACGCTTGTAATTTCAGCGTTGGGCCTTTTTTACTTTGATCGTTTTATACATGTCTCTACATCGGATAATTATGACATTATTGCAATGACTACTCATGTAACAGGAATTGTACGTCGGCGTCCGGCAAAGGGTTTCACTTTTTACACTCTTGAAAAGGGAGACGAGTTACCAAATGGTGAGTATGTTTTTACGTCCGAGTCCTCAAGCACGATGTTAGATTTTGTGACAGGTACGAGAATCAAAGTTCATGAGAACAGTTTGATTCGGGTTAAGAAAATTGATGGTGGGGTAGAGGTTCAGATTGAAAGTGAAGATGGTGTTGTTTCCGGAACAATTGGTGAAAAAGATAAGCTTAAAGTAAAGTCAAAAAAAGACTTAATAGAACTTTCTGGCGAAGATGAACCACAGTTCGAAGTCACTGCTAAAAACGGACACATGGAAGTAGAGGCCTTTAAAAAGAACTTAAAAATCAAAAATCTTGGTAAAGAACGGGTTTTACAAAATCAAAAAATTTCCTTAAAAGAAGAAGCTGAAAAAGAAGAAAAGAAAGAAGCCAATGCTCCAAATTCAGGTACGAAAAAAGAGAGTATAGATCGCAAAGGAAGTGCAAATGCTCTCGATACGGGAAAATCTGTGAGAGTTGGAATTGTTGATGAATACGAATTTAGTGAAGTGAGTCAGGTACAGATTAGTAAGATTCGCTTGAAAACTCCTTATCCTGAAGAAAGCATGATTTTTCTACATACAAAGGGAGGGGAAATTATTGTGTTGCCGAAGGCTATTTGTAAATCCAATTGTGAGTTGCAAGTCTTTGAAGGGGATAGGCAGATTTTTCAAAAACTATACATAACCAATCAGGTACCTGCGACCATTTTAAGAATTAAACAAAGAATGTTTGGTAATTATTTCTGGACTTATAAGGACGAAGAGGGTTCATTGAAAGGAAACTTTGGTGTACGTCAAAGAACGAAAGAGGCCTTTAATGAAGCCGTCTTGGAGAAGCGAGCAATAGAGGTTCTTAACTAATAGAATTCTGACTCGACATTCGATGTGTTTGACTAGGCTAAGGTCGCTTCTATGTGGAGAAAACCGCTACAAATTTTGAATACCGATCGTGCTATTGATATTCTATCTATATGATGACCACCATAAAATATCTAATTTATATATTGCTTTTGGCATCGACCACAGTTTTGGCATTGGTAAGTATAAGTCCCTACCTGAGTGGTTTCTTTGTCTTTCTTTCATTTGTTTTTCTAATGCTCTTCATTTACGAGCAAGAGTCTATGAAGCGCTTTTTGATCAAGCAACAAGTGTCCCGTCAAGAAAGGGCAAAAAAACTTTATGAGGAAAACAAGATAGAAACCGGCGAATGGTTGCCGGAACCAGAGTCGCTTTCTGTCGAAGACCTTCATAAAATCGCAGAAAGCGTACTCTCGGATTCTAGTGATATGCAAGAGCAGTTTTCTGAGAAACAAGAAGAGGATGGTCCTCTCATGTTTGTAGATGAAGTTAGCGAGGAATTTGAGACCAAGGTGATTCGATTTATTGACTCACAGAAATTTAAGGGTTCTGACTTCGAAAAGTTTGATTTACTGGTAGAGACAGAAATTTTGTCAGAGAAGAAAGTATTGATCTTAGCCAACTTCGTTGATCATCGACATATTGAAGATAGCCTCACTTTAAGTCTTTTGGCTCGAGGTCGCATCGAACATCATTTTTGTCGAAATATACGAGGGGATATCGATCTTGTTCCGCATACTGGTTTGATGAAACCAATTCGCGAAAGGCCAATGTACCGATTTCTAGAGGCCTGTACTCAGGAATACGAGGAGGTAATTGTCTTTATGGCCGAAAAGCATCATAGTTCATGGGACACATTAATTAGGAAGTTAAATAAAGTTGTTGGTAGAGTGAGACGTCCTCATGCTGAACAGAGAGTGACGGAGACGACTTTATAATTCTAGTTGGCTCATTTCAACAAGGAAAGTAGAACGAATATATAAAGCAATGCTTTGAGTTTAACATGCAGCAAGTGAGACAGCAGAGGGGTTAGAGTGAATATATATTCCGTTATAGCATTGCTAGGTGCTGGTGCCG
This sequence comes from Bdellovibrionales bacterium, assembly GCA_020435025.1. Classification (GTDB taxonomy): domain Bacteria; phylum Bdellovibrionota; class Bdellovibrionia; order Bdellovibrionales; family UBA1609; genus JAGRAG01. The sequence goes on from JAGRAG010000162.1 coordinate 7,015, forward strand.
TATTTTTTGTTGGGATTTTTACAGCAACGGATAATGTTGATGGCTTTTTGGATGGTCACGCAGCCTTGATCGTCTTTGGGGGGACTGTTGCCGTGGCTTCGGTCTCATATCAAATCGATCGTATTTGGGCGATGTTCTCCGTTTTCTACGGGCGAGTGATTAAAGGAAAGAAGATAAACTACGTGGACACAATTAAACAATTGATGTCCTTAAGTGAAGCCTATAGGAATGGAGATCCTGGAATTGCGAGCACAGTCGAGAACCTAAACGATCACTTTCTAAAAGAGTGCATGACTATGTTGTTAGAAGACTATCTAACTAAAGAGGAATTTAGTCGAATCATGGAGTTAAGAATTAACTCCATCTTTAGTCGGCATGATCATGATGCTAAGAAATTTAAAGCTTTAGGAAAGTTTCCTCCGGCCATGGGCCTTATGGGAGCCGTTCTTGGAATGATTGCGTTGTTACAGACGCTGGGAAAACCCGGAGCTGAATCGAATGTCGGCCCTGCTATGTCCGTGGCACTGGTGGCAACTCTGTATGGAATTGCCTTCGCTAACCTTGTTATTTTACCTATCGCTGAAAACCTTGTGGAAGGAACAAAGGAAACCTACCTCAATAATAAAATTGTTCTTGAGGGGGTTAAGCTCATTTGGGAAAAGAAAAATAAAGTGCTCCTCGCAGAAGAATTAAATTCTTATCTCTTGCCTGGAGAGCGCATAGACTGGAAAAACGTTTAAGGTAGTTCATGTTATCAGGGATGAATGAACAACATCATGAAGAGGCAGACGAAGGCGAGGAGATATGGCTGATCTCCTATGCCGACATGATGACTTTGCTTTTTGGGTTTTTCGTTTTGATGTACTCCTTTGCTATTACTAAAGCGACCGATCAGGAACGAGTGAAGGCGGGAATGGCAAAGCACTTTGGAGGAACTTATGTGCCTCCTTATGATGAGATGGCTAAAAAGATTAAGGTGCAAGGAGCAGAGAATCCCATTTTAGCTAATATTGAAGTGGAGCAGTCAAAAGAGGGATTGGAGATCACGTTTCGAAGTCACCTGCTGTTTGGATCGGCAGAGTCGCTACTCAAACCCAATGCGCAAGAATCTCTTTCGATGCTTATCAAGGTGATAATGGACAATGTTCGGAACTCGCAAATCTTAGTTATAGGTCATACTGATGATGATCCCATTGCAACAAAACGCTATCCGTCAAATTGGGACTTAAGTGCTGCTCGAGCGATTTCTGTTGTCAGAGAGTTTGAATCTAAAGGCTATGACCCCAAATTGCTAATGGCTATGGGTTTGGGATCCACTCGTCCTGCTTATCCGAACCGAGATAAGGATGGAAAAGCGATCAAGTCCAATCAAGCACTGAATCGACGTGTGGTTGTTAAAGTCTTAGCTCCTAAAGCCATTCATACGGCAGAGGAGCAAGAGGAGGCCGCCATCGATGAAGCCAACAAGTAGACGGCCCCCCTCACTTTTTCCTCAAACACAAAAGGTGCCTAATTTCTATCCAAAGTCTGTCAAAAGAGTTAATTGCAGGAAGGAGCGACATCCCATTTTGCGAGTTGGCCTTTTTTTGGTAGGATTGTTTCTCTTTGTATACGGCATCTATGGGTTGCATCAGCGTTTTGATTCACCTAAAAAATTGAGCCATAGAAGCTCAAATACGTATTAGAAGTTTTTCCGACGTCAGTTATTTGTTGAACTTCAAAAGAGATAAGAGTTATCTAGATAACGCAGAAAGGAGTAACATATGGCCACCCTCCATATTACAGACGAGAATTTTCGAGAAACCTATACGAATAACGATATTGTGATTTTGGATTTTTGGGCTCCTTGGTGTGGGCCTTGTCAGATGTTTGGTCCCATTTTTGAAGCCGCTTCTGACCAATATGACGATGTTGTCTTTGGAAAAATCAATACAGAAGAAGAAACCAAATTAGCCATGTATTTTGGTATTCGAAGCATTCCCACCATCGTTGTTTTGCGTTCAGGGGTAAAGGTGTTTGAGCAGCCAGGAGCTTTAGGTGAGCAAGATCTTCACCAGTTGATTGCGGCGGTCAAACAAATCGATATGGAAGCCGAATTGGCGCGTTTAGAGGCAGAAGAAGACAAGGCTTAAGAGTCTTTTAGGCTGCCTTTTGAATTTTGGTGTGAGCTTCTTCTGTTGCAGTTGGAAAAATCAAACTAAAACAGGTGTGCTTACAAGTTTCGTCGAGTTGAAATATTCCGCCATGTTTTTCAATAATTGCTTTGGAAATGCTGAGTCCTAGACCCGTACCCTTTCCTGAAGCTTTTGTGGTGAAGTAAGGTTGGAAAATTTTTTCCTGTAACTCTGCTGGAATTCCATAGCCGCTATCTTTTAAGGTGATTTTGACTTGATTGTTCTTATGATCTTCTGAAGTGGAGATCTCTATCCACCTTTCTAGTTGCCCTTCAGTTGCATCGTAGGCGTTGTTAATGAGGTTGATGAGGACCTGTGATAGTTCTACGGGATTGCACATAATGCTCGCTGAAGATTCAATGTTTAGGTGAAACTGAAATCCGTTCGATTTCAACTTTTCTTGAGAAAGGTCCAAGGCTTCTTGTATAACATTTTTTATGGGAGTCAGCTGGAAGGGATCGTCATCTGATTTACGAGATAATTTTCGAAGGCCTTGGACAATCTTTGAGATTCGATCGGTGGTTTTAAGGATATTGTTGATAAGGGAATCAATCTGCTCCAGATCAGGGCTTTCACTTTTAACTTGAAGCTGGATGATTTCCGAGTAGCCCTTGATGATGGCCAACGGATTATTAATTTCATGAGCTATGCCTCCGGCCATTTCACCAATCGAGGCCAGTCGAGCGGCACTTTCTGTTTTTCTTTTTTGAGTCTCTAACTCTTGAATGACTGTTTTCCCTTTTTGCACGTTTTCATGGAGTTCGCTGACGAGGGTGTATCTGACAAAAAAGATGATGGAAAGAAGCATTAAGGTGCAGATGAGAGATATGTTTTGAAAAGAGACCAAACTTTGTATCTTTGTCTCTCTTTGTAGAGAGAGATGATGGCGTAGTTCTGAAAAGGCTTCAATCATGGCTCTTAGGTCTGTCGGAGTCATCTGTGTCGAGGACAAGTGGCTTTTTAAAGAAGCAAGAGGAGAAGAGAAATCATGACCATCACTGCTGGGTATCGTGTCTTCAATGAATTTTAGGTCCTTTTGGAGGTCGGACCAAGATTCCTTGTTGGATTCATTTGAGGAATAAAATGTTACGGCTTTTTGTTGTAACTGGTATGTGTTTTCTAAAAGAGGAATGGAAGAATTTTGTACATTTTCTAGCTCTAAATAGGAGCGATGATTGATCCAATGGACTCCAAAAGCGATGGTCAGCAACAGCACCACGAGAACGCGAGAGATTCGCAAAGAGTATTGAAATTTTGGCTTATTGAGTTGCAAAAAGTCTCCATAAATTTGATTTAGATACTCTTTTTTATCGGAGGATCCACCTGTAAGAATAAGTACGAGAAAGTCCAGTATTCCTCAGGATTAAGGTCGAGCTACAGTAGTCGATAAACTTGGTTTCTTTTTTACATTTTTCTTATACGGATTGGAATTCATTGATTATAGGTGCTAGATTGCAGCGGAGGACGAGTTTTAGTCTAATTTGTAATCATCGGTACCATTCTGGAGCAATTATGAGGAAAATTAATATTATTTTACTGTCATTTATTTTAGGTTTCTCTGCCCAAGTCTATGCGGAAGTCGCCGCACCGAAGATGACTTTGAACCCTTGTTTTGGCGAGCCGGGAGTTCCTTATCGAAAATATTACGGATTTGCACTCACCGTCGCTAAAACGGAACTGCTGAAGTTTTCGTGTGCGGACTGTGCTCCAAAATCAGAAGCCAAACATTTCGACTCTGTAGAGTCTTTTTTAGTCACGATCGGTGTTTTAGAAAAAAGCGGTCAGGGATATGTGATTGGAGTGAAGTGCCCAAGAATGCAGGGACAAACCTATGAGGCCAAGTATGCCGAACTGAGTCCTGAGCAGTTGATTGGCGGAAAAAGGCCGGGGGGGAATGGTCGCACCAATTCTGGTAATCAAAATCGAGAAGTAGGCGGAGAACATGATCCCTTAAAAGCCGCTGAGCCTCTACCCAATCCTGTAGACAGTTATTATGGCATGCACTTAAAGGTGAGCATGTGGTGTGGTTACGAAGAGTTTTCAGATTCTGCTGTTGAGGCCATGAAAGCCAAAGGAGAGTTGAGGACCTACCTAGAAAGGATTTTAAGTTCCGCCCATATTCAAAGTAAGGGACAAAAGGACCGCCTAGTGGAGAGCTGCTCAAAAGTAAAGACTGATGAACAGTGTGCGGGTGATCAAAAGGTGGTGTGTGATGCCGATCCGGAGTTGATTCGTTTAAAGGACGGTGAGAAATGTCTGCAGGAAGTGGTGTACACCTATGAAGCTGCTCGTCGTCTGATGTTCGGAAAGCTTTATCTGAACCAGGATGATCAAGGCTATTTTGTAAAAGATGTCTACTGCCAAAAGAATTATCGAGATGCAGACTTTTCAAAAGAAGGCTCATTGGGACCCTATAAGATTCCTTTTCATCAAATTCTGAATGCCGAACACACTTGGCCTCAATCTCGATTTAACCCCGATCTTCCAAAGCTGAATCAGAAAACCGATTTGCATCATCTTTTTCCTTCAGCGAGCAAACAAAACAGCAATCGTGGAAATTTTCCGTTTGCTGAAATTGGAATAGA
>JAGRAG010000163.1 GCA_020435025.1 Bdellovibrionales bacterium
CGAAGCGCCAATTCTATAGTGACTAAAAAGAGTCTCTTGATAAATTCGAGTAAGATTACCGCGAATCCAAACCTCCATTTCTTTGTCGGATATGGATTCTTTCGGTCGTCTTCGCTTTAGATACTCACGACCAATGGTTTCAACGAGGCCTACGATTTTAGAAGTGTATCGAGTTTTTTCCTGCTCCAGGAGGGGATCTTTTTCGTCTCGTGATAACTGGGCTTCTTTGACTAATGTGGATCTATCTACGAAGTAGGGCTCATAAATAAGGTTGGCTATATCTGCATTCCCGAAAGTTTTTGCGTCGCATGCAAACCCAGCTCCGCCAATGTGTGCGAATCCACCCCAATCTCTTGTTAAGCCTGAGCAGTAACGATTGAACTGTTCGTCAGAAACAATGAATTGTTCAAGCTCTTCGAGGTCAAGACCATTTAGATCCGAAAGATCGGCAAAACTTTTCGATGGTATATGGATTATCAGGAAAATCAAAAGCAAGAGTGCCCATCGAAACAAGCACGGTTTTCGAGATTTACTTAACAATTGAAAATTGAGCTTTAGCATAGATTGTTGGCCTCTAAATTTCGATCTTATTTTAGACGATTCACGTTCCATGGTATTCTTGGTTTCGATAAAATAGCTTCTTTCACATGATTGCAAGTTCTATGCGTCGGCATAAGATCTTCCGATATATATAGTTTAGGAATTAGGGGGAATTTACAGTTCGGTGACAAAAAGTGTTGCTAAAAAACGAAGCCGTGCCAGTTCCAAGCTCTTACTATTGTCTCTTACTTGGCTCTAAGTATAGAATAGGAGCATGTTTGACACTAAATAGGATAATTTGATTTGGCGAAGTCTTCAAATTCACTCTCAGTTTCTGTTTTTCTAACCAGTTGGGTTGTATTTAGTTTCTTCATAATATGTGTTCCCCTTGTGTCAACAGTTATGACGGGCCTCGATGTTTCGCTTCTTTTCGCTGGTCCTCTTTTGACTTCTGGAGCCGCCTCGTTGCTGTTTTACCTTATTCCCTCCTTGGTGTCTTGCGCGAGTTTCTATCGAATACTGCAGTTTCTCTCGCTTGTTATGGTACCGATTTCCCTTTTGGGGATTTCTTATAGTCAGTACTCTGTAGATCATTTGTTGGAGCTGCATTCTTTGCAATTTGAACATTTTCTGGACTTTAACTCTTTAAATCGCACAGAGCTTATACAAATTCACGGGCTTTTGTACTTGTCTGTCTCACTGCCGTTTCTTTTTTACGGAGCATACATAACTTTGGCTTTTCGCAAAGTGTCTTCGAGGGAAATTGGGAAAATCTATGCGTTAGAGTTAAGCGGATTGCTGGTTGGTCTTATTTTATCCTGCTATTGGATAGATCACTTTTCTTTAAAAGGGCTTTTTATCCTGTTAACTATTATTAGTGGTTTGTCGGTTCTAATAGCAAACCCCAATTGGGAGCGGTCGTTATCTATTATCTTTGTAGCTATTGGTGTCCATCAGTTCTTTTATTTTGAACTCTATGAGCCAGATAGAGATTTAAACTGGGTGGCAAGAGACTTTCAGCGAACTAAAGAGGTCACGGAGTTAAAGAAAAGTTGGACGACCTATGCTAAGGTTCAAACTATTTCTGTTTTTGATCCGGCGTCAAAATACAAAAGAAAGATTATAGCTATAGGAGATGGCGCGGGACATGCCGGGCTTCACACGAGACAAGAATCCGGTGTGGATGTTCCGACAACAGTGCCTTCCGTGGTGGCGAGGTCCTTGGATTATAAGGATCTTTTAGTCATTTTTTCTGGGGCCGGGTCTGATATGATTTCTATAGACTATGGAAATTCGTCTACAGGACATATTACGGGCGTTGAGATGAATCCCAAGGTGATAGAGCACGCACTAAAGGATTCGGAGTCTCTGTTGCCTGAAACCTTAAAAAAGTCCCATATAAATATGGTTCGCTCGGAAGGTCGTCTCTTTTTGGAAAGAACCCCAAAGACTTTCGATTCCATTTTGTTTTCCTGGTCTGGCGCGACTTATGCCAATTTCTCAGGAGCGAGGATTCATACAACTCAGTATGTGTTTACCAAAGAATCTCTTTATAAGGCTTATTCAAAATTAAAAGATCAAGGGTATCTTATTTTTTTCGGAGCTTCCAAGGTCAATCTCATCTTAACTTACATGGAGCTCTCCAAAGAGCATGGATTGATTCCTATTCGAGATTCTGCAGTGGTTTACGAACCCAAAGGGGGAGACGAATCGGTTTGGCTAAAGGGTTGGGATCCGATGACGTTGATCATAAAAAAAGGACATTGGACCAATCAGGAAATCAGCCGACTGACGCTAGGTTTAGAAAATCAATCATACTCTCTGCTTTATAACCCTTTAAGTCAGGTTGTGGCGGGTAGAGAAAGTGAAAAGCTATTTAGAAATTTAGTCCTTCAGAATCGTGTATCGACAGCTCTAAAGTATTTGCGATCTCTGTCAACTGAAGCATTTGGAGTTCCGACCGATGATCTGCCCTTTGCGGTTTCGGCTGCGACTATGGATCTATCGGAGAGAGGAAAAAATATTTTTAATATTTGGAAGTCACGACCACCGTTTGCTATGTATCGCATAGTCTTTTCTGAAGGGGTCATTGCTTTTTTGATTTTGTTAGTTTTACTCTTTTTTTTCAAAAGTCGATTCCGTCGGAATCATTGGAAAGAGTGTGTTCAAATTCCTGTTCAATTGATTTTTGGGTTCTCAGCTAGCGCATTTATCTTAGTTTATACCTATAAAGCGCTTTTGTTTGTTGGTAACCCAACTAGTGCAATTGCTTACGCTCAAGGGGGAGCTTTAGTTGCGAGCGTGTTCGCTGCCGCTAAGTTTGAATCTCTAATAAATTTTAAAAAAGGATTCGAGGAGATAGTTCTTTATTTTTTTATTTTAGGTGTTGTTTTCTATGATTTTTTAGTTATCGAAAGGACTCGAGAGCTATTTTTTATCCCACAATGGGGTTTAGGGTTGCACATTATTTTTATATTTTCGATATCATTTTCGATCAGCTACTTTTACTTGAAAAGTTTAAAAAGAATTAAGGAAACTCGAGATCTCAATCTTCCTTTCTACATCTCTATAAATCTGGTGGCAGGGGCTCTAGCGGCTGCCGTTGTTCCTTTATTGATTGAAGGGTTTGGAATCCGCTGGGTCAGCACAGGAGTGGCCTTTCTCACGGTGATGGGTATAGTGATTTTGTATTTTAGTGGAGAAAGCTCCATTCGAAGCTCCTATGGGACTCGTCCTTTTAGTTAGCGGCCCTTCACCTATTATATTGTTTGAGTTCAACTTTTCGCATTTTCTGATGCCTTTTTCCGTATTGAAAACCAAATATTCTTCAAGCCAGTGTTGCCATATACCGGAACGGCATGATAGTTTACGAGCATGCTGCCTTTAACATTAAACCGCAAATTTCTTTTAGGTTTGATCCTCTCTTTTTGGGTGATTATTGGGCCATTGCATCTTGTTGGACATCATGGTGGCAGTGCGCCTTCGTGTGAGCTGTGTCTTCACCTTACCCAAAAAAGTGCCATTGCTCGAAGCTCGGTGATTCAGATCGATGTTCCGAGAATAGATGCTCAACAATCGAGATCAGCTGTTGATGTCTTTGTCAGCGATATTTATTTATCTCAACCTTTTGTGCGTGGCCCGCCCCAAATCTCCTAAAATCCCTCATTTTCAATTTTTAAATTTAGTTCTATTTATAAGGAGAATAGGAATGCGCGCAATTATAGTTGCAGTTGTTGGGCTATTGGGGCTCTCTGCCGTTGCACAAAATAAAATAAATCCGGATATCAGTTTAAATGCTTTGTTCACCCTCAGGGGAGGAACTGAAGGCAATAAAGCACAGTCAGAAGTGCAAAATGGCTTTGCTCTTCAAGAAGCAGAACTTCGTTTAACGTCGAATATAGATGTCTACTTTCGTGGAGACATTATTTTAGCTGTAGAGAATGAAAAGGGCCAATACAGTGTGGCTCCTGAAGAGGCTTTCGTGGAGACATTGAAGCTACCGAGTATGACGGTTCGTGTCGGCAAGTTTTATCCCTATTGGGGACGATCCAATCAGTGGCACACTCATGCGTTTCCATTTATTGATGCTCTACAAACGCGTGAAGCTATGTTTGGAGAGGAAGGGTTTAATGAAACGGGCTTAGCAATCTCTTATTTGTTTCCTACCTCATGGTATTTTGAAGGGGTGTTACAGTTTTTTAGTGCCGAAAATTCAGCCGTTTTTGCTTCACCGGGAAAAGATGATGGAGCTACAGTCTATTTTTTAAAGAACCTTTGGGATCTAACAGATAGCTCAACTGTAGAGTTGGATTTAGGGTTTGGGGAAGGACAAGACGTTCAGTCCATGTCTAATAAAATATATAATGCCGCACTAACCTATAAATCGAAGTTAGCTGGACAGCGACAACTTTTGGGGACGATAGAGTATTCGTCTTCAGATCGGCGGTATTTCGAAGATGAGGACAATCCTGGAACCTATTTAAGTCAAGACAAGCTTTCAGTAGCCAGCGCTTGGCTGCAGTATGAGTTTATCAAAAGGTGGTGGAGCCAGATAAAGTACGAAGTGGTTTCGCATCCGGAAAGTAATACTATTGAAGATGTTAAGATATCTTCTTTGCTATTTGGATTTGTCCCATCTGAGTTCTCAGCGATACGTCTTCAATATGATTGGATCGATGATCCTTCCAAAAGTGACCCTGAGCAAAGAGTGGCCTTGCAGTTAAATGTAACTATGGGGGCCCATCCCGCACACGATTACTAGGGGGAAAAGTGAGATATATTAGTGTTGTTTTATTTTCCTTTGCGGTTTCATTTTCTTCCCAAGCAAAGCTGGTGGTGGTTACAACCACCACCACTTTAAAAAATTTGGTTGAAGAAGTTGGTCGGGACCGAGTTTCAGTTATTTCTTTGACGAAGAGCACGCAGGACCCACATTTTGTAGAGGCTAAACCTTCTTATATGGTTAAGCTCAGAAAAGCTGACATGTTGGTCGAAGTGGGTTTGGATTTAGAAGTTGGTTGGATTGGTAATGTTCAAAGAGGTGCTAAAAACCCAGTGATCATTAATGGGGGACCAGGCTTTTTCTCAGCCGGAGATTATGTTAAAGCCATAGAGGTTCCCAAACTAAAGGTCGACAGGTCTCAAGGAGATGTTCATCCTTATGGAAATCCGCACTTTCATTTAGATCCAAATCGGATTGTGACCGTGGTTCAAGCTCTTGGCAAAAAACTGTCAAAGTTAGATCCCGCGAGTAAAGAGTTTTACCAGAATAATGCCGATCACTTTGCGAATAAGATAAAAAGCAGTTTGCCGGGTTGGCATTCTAGAGTTGAGCTGTCCAAAGTGAAAAATGTTGTAACCTATCACAAGTCATTAAATTACTTTTTAACGAGCTTTGGGTTGCATTCGGTTTCTTCTATAGAGCCTCATCCAGGAATTCCGCCGACAGCTAAACATATAATCGGTCTTATTCGGCAGATAAGGCAAGAAAAGGTAAGATGTATACTCAATGAGAGCTACTTTGAAACAACTGCCGGAGAGCGTTTGAGAAAAGAAACGGGAGCTGTCTTACAGGTGGTTCCAGTCGAAGTACAGACCGATTACTTTGAATTGATCGAAGCTCTAGTTCATGCAGTCGAAGAGTGTGGTAAGGGAGCCGAGGGTGTCTGAGCTACTGTTTTTAGCAGCGCCTTTTTTTATGTGTATTGCCCTTGTGGGAATACACTGCTACTTGGGTTTACATGTGTTAGCTCGCGGTGTGATTTTCGTGGATTTAGCTCTAGCACAGGTTGCAGCCTTTGGATCCGTGTTGGCCTTTATGATTGGCTATGACCATCACGATTGGCAGACCTATCTGATTTCATTAGTTTCGACTTTGGTAGCTGCTTTGTTTTTGGCTCATTCCAATCGCTTTAAACAACAAATCTCTCAGGAAGCCATTATCGGTGTCATTTATGCTATGGCTTCTGCGGTCATAATTTTGTTACTTGATAGGACAAGTCATGGTTCTGAACATCTAAAGCAGAGTTTGGTTGGAAGTTTGTTGTGGGTCACCTGGTTTGATGTTCTAAAAGTTGTCCTTGTTTATGCTGTTGTTGGGTGGGTTCATTTTATTTTTCGGAACTCCTTCATCAAAAGTTCTCTTCATGGTGGTCAGCAGTGGTGGTGGGACTTCTTGTTTTACGGCCTGTTTGGAGTTGTGATTACCTCTTCAGTTCATTATGCGGGTGTGTTACTTGTCTTTTCGTTTCTTATTGTTCCTGCAATTGTTAGTTCCCTCTTTTTTACAAGTTGGAAGTCAAGACTCTATTTTGGGTGGAGTTTTGGTGTGATTCTATGTTTTGTAGGAATGCTCATCTCTTATCATTTTGATCTGCCTTCAGGGGCTGTTATCGTTAGTATTTTTACTATATGCCCTTTACTTTTAACTCTCGTTTGGTCGTTGTTTCGAAAGCGTATTTCTGATACGTTGGAACGCGTTAGAGAAAAGTCCAACGAGGGAGCAGAAGATGTCAAATAGCTATTACAAAGAAGAAGACCTTGCTAAATTTTCGAATATTACAGATTTTCAAAAAGAAATGGGTGATAAGTTTTTTTCTTGGTACACATCTGTT
>JAGRAG010000164.1 GCA_020435025.1 Bdellovibrionales bacterium
CGATAAGAAAGATGGTGGGGGAAAATATGGCTAAAAACAATATTATTAACCTAGCAGAGCGAAGAAAAGCTTCTAGGACGCCTAAAACTTCGAATTTAAAAGCTAAAAAACAGAAACCGTCTCAACAAGAAATTGTAGATATTACGGAAATGCGTCAAGAAATAATCACACAAGAACGACGCCAGGTAAAGCGAACGATTCTTACGGAGTTTGTAGGGGCTTTTGCGGTCGTCCCCAATCACGGTTTGGTAAGGGTGGCCATTTATGACATTTCAAAAGATGGGATCTCATTTCATATGGAAGAAGGGCAGGGTGGATTTCAATTAGGCGAAGAGGTTGCCTTAAGAGTCTATCTCAACCAGAGCACATATTTTCCCTTCGTTGCAAGAATTCAAAACGTGCGCGTGATTGATGAGGAAAGTGTCACTCGGCATGGAGGGGCGTTTGAAAAGGACACAATTAATGTCGAAGCTCTTCATCACTTTGTTCGATTTATTGAAACCGTAAGCGCCAGTTTAGAACGAGATTCTGGTGACATTATGGTTTCTAATCTCAGATAAAATAGAACTTTTTAGTTCGTCTTTGTGATCGATGGAATTAGCTCGAAGAAACCCTTCGAGCTTTTTTTTCTACCCCCGAGTCAAAAGAGTTTTTTCTGTACATCTTAGGCGGAATGAGTTCGACTATAGTCAGGAAAGTTCGATTTCAAGGAGAGCGAATGAGCGTACCTGGTAGATTTAAAAGAAAAATTGTCGTCGATACGAATGTGATTTTATTTGATGCTCTTGCCATCACTCGATTTAAAGATGCCGATATTTATATCCCATTTAGCGTGATTGAAGAGATTGATCGCTTTAAAAGAGATTTGGGTGAGAACGGAAGAAATGCGCGACATTTTAGCAGATTTATTGATGTACTACGTGAAAAAGGCAACCTTGCTGAAGGGATACAACTTGAAAAAACGGGCGCCTATGTCTATGTCACAGTCGATAGTCCCGGTACCGGCATAAAGCCAGAATTAGACTACGTTAAAGCGGACAATCGAATACTGTCGATGGCATTGTTGCTACAGTCTTTGAATCCGGACAACCAAGTCGAACTCGTCACGAAAGACATTAACCTACGTATTAAGGCGGACGTTTATGGTGTCTTCGCCAAAGACTATGAGACAGAAATTACAGAGGGCAACGACGAGCTCTATTCTGGTTTGTTAGAAGTTTCTGTGGCCCCTGATAAAATTGATTCTTTTTATAAAGAAAAAAGTTTAAGCAAAGACGTTTTTGAAAAAGTGCCGTTGGCCAACCAATATATTTTGTTAAAAGATAGTTCGAATGAGAATCATAGTGCTATCGGTCGCTACAACGCTGCGGAAGATCGAGTGGTGCCGCTGATTACCAGCGCGGACAGCATATGGGGAATTCATCCTCGTAACATGGAGCAGAGCTTTGCTTTAGATGGCCTTTTAAATGATGAGATTATGTTTGTTTCTTTGGTGGGCAAGGCTGGTACCGGTAAGACTCTATTGGCTCTAGCTGCGGGATTATTTAAGACTCTTGACGAAGGCCGTTTCCAAAGGCTTTTGGTGAGTCGCCCGATTTTTCCAATGGGCCGGGATATAGGATATTTGCCCGGTGATATTGATCAGAAATTGAACCCTTGGATGCAGCCTATTTTTGATAACGTTGAATTTTTAATGGGCTCAGACAAAAAAGCTGCAGGTCGGGCTCGAGAGTTAATGGCTCAAGGAATGATCAATATTGAGCCCCTTACGTACATTCGTGGGCGAAGTATCCCGAACCAATATTTAATTGTCGATGAGGCGCAGAACCTAACTCCTCACGAAATCAAAACCATTGTCACACGAGCGGGCCAGGGCACCAAAGTGGTTCTAACTGGGGACTGTTATCAAATCGACAATCCTTATATTGACTCGGCCAACAGTGGCTTAACCTACGCCGTGGAGCGCTTTAAGGGACAGCAAATTGCTTCTCATATAACCCTCGAAAAAGGAGAGCGTTCCGAGCTCGCCGAACTCGCCGCTAACATTTTATAGAAAAAGGGGACTGACACTTATTCCAGTCCATATTGCGTTATTTTTGTGAGGCCTCTTAATTTTCAACGGCAACTTTAATTGCGGATGAATCCCACTTGAATTTTGTAACTCCTCAACTTTGCTTAAAAGCGAGTTTGGGTGGTGCGCAGCTCGCATAGCGAGCAGTGCTGCTGCCCACCTTGTTTGAGTCTTTTGAGTAAAGTTGAGGAGTTACAAAATTCAAGTGGGATTCATCCGCAATTAAAGTTGCCGTTGAAAATTAAGAGGTCTCACAAAAATAACGCAATATGGACTGGAATAAGTGTCAGTTCCCTTTTCACCTCGACTTTTATCCGGAAATCATTAAGTCCATTTTATAAGTCTCCGATAGATACATTGAAGAACTCTCGTTGGAGATGAATATGTATCTACAAGGAAATTTACAGGCTGTTTTTGATGCTCTTTTTCATATGGGAGTGATCGATCCCGTTCTAGAAATGGATTGGACCGAGGCCTTAGAAGAAATGCTATCTCATGAAAAAGATTTTCAAGCAGTGGTTCATGCGGCCAACGTTTATCAGTTTGATGTCAATCGATTGATGAGTGAGTTAGAAAGGTTCGATGAGCGTTGTCTGGCTTATTTGGCAATGGAGGTCGCTAAAGAATTTGCTGACTTTCATGGCCGTGAAGGTCTGCACTAAAAAGGAAAGTGGTTGTGGTAAAAGGAATCATCTTATTTTTAACTATTCAGTTCGTAAGTGGATTTGTTGCTCAGGCCGATTGGGATGTCGATTTTTCTCGACGCACCAAAGAGCTTCGCAAGAAAGACTATGTGACTCCTCCCACAGCAAAAAAAGACAAATCAATTTTTGAGCATATATTCGAATCTTCCCAACCGATTCAGGAAGTTGTTTTACTTAATACCGAAAGAGGATTTGTGCCCTCCTCCCTAAGTTTACGCCAAGGCAGCACTTATAAGATTCATGTCGTCAATGTGAATAAAAAATCTAAAAACATAAGTTTTATTTTAAATGCTTTCAGTGAGCATCATGCAACTTATTACGGGAAGGTAAAGTCCTTTGTGATTCAACCTAAAAAAGATGGTGTCTATTCCTTTCAGTGCCCCGAAACTTCGGCACAAGGTCGCCTCGTTGTGATACCTCATTCTATGCAAAAAATGCCTCAACCTCCAGGAGAGGTAGAAATGAGAACTCCAGCCTCTGCATCTTGGGAGGAGTAAATGGCCGGCCAAAGTGATGTCTTTCAAGAGGCCATACGCGGGTTTCTGGCTCCTATCTCCCATCTCCTAGAAGATGAAAAAATCACAGAAATAATGATCAACGGACCATTTGATATTTGGGTGGAGCAAGCCGGTAAAGTGAGAAAAACGGATGCTAAATTCA
>JAGRAG010000165.1 GCA_020435025.1 Bdellovibrionales bacterium
CGAGTTTTATTGAAAATCCCATTTTTTCGAGAAAGCTTTTTGTTTTTTCTCGTTGGTCGCCTTGAATTTCGATCATGCCTTCTTTGAAACTGCCACCTGTTCCGCAATGAGCTTTGAGTTTTTTACTTAGATCTTTGAAGTAGGCATCATTGGAAGGAAGATCAAACACAACTGTGACAGATTTGCCACCCCTTCCTTTTTTTTCTAGTCTAATTTTTAACGTGTGTTCCACAGGAATGATGGTTACGGATTTCCTACAGACACAAGGTGATTCGCCACATTTTTTACAGCTCTTTAAATGAGAGCCATCAGAACTATAAACAAGCCTTGTATTAGAGCGGCTCATAAGCCCCATTTCGCGATAAGTTTTCCTAGTTTATCGTCCGTCAACGGCGTTTGCGTTGTGAAGCTTTTTTCTACTTTTGGCTTTGGTTTCGAAGCTGTACGTTTTTTTGTTTTCTCTGTTTGCCACGTCTCAATAAGGGCATACGAAGCCTGACGCCGCAGAACTGGTGATTCGGCAACAGGCCGGCCTTGGTCATCTTCAATCATAAACTTAAGATCAATTTCTTCTTGGTGTTTTAACCATATTTGGCCACAAAAACGTCCGTCTCCTTCTTCTAGCAAAAAGATCTGACGTTTCTGTCCTGCTTGATCTTTGACTTCACAGCGGACTCTTTCTCCATCATGCAAAATGACGCCGTTTAACTCAATCTGCGTTCCAATGCCGTCATGATTGCTCTTCGTGGAATCTATAAATAAAGGATTGGATCGACTCACTGCCAGATTTCCTCAGAAAGTGAACAGTACGCTTGGGCCCCTTTACATCGAGGTGAGTACTTCGATACAGGAAGATGATTGTGGTGCGCCTCTTCCACAGCAATGTTATCTGGAATAAAGCTATCAAAAACATGAATCCCATACTTGGCACTCAGCTTTTCAATAACATCATTAATAACCTTCCTGTTTCGATATCGAGTGATCACAACTCCCCTGACCCCGATCTTATGACCAAGCCCTACGCGAATGTTCTTTAAGGTATCTAAAATCAGATCAATCCCCTTAATAGAAAAATACTCTGGACAAATGGGAATAATGATATCTTGACTGGCCATAAGAGCATTCACGGTCAAAAGTCCGAGGGACGGCGAGCAATCAATGATAATGGCATCATAGTCCCGACGAATCAGGTCCAATTGCCGCTTTAAAATTCTCTCACGCCCATAGTGGGCTGCTAACTCAATATCAACCCCACTCAATAAAAGTTCTGAAGGAATCATATCAAAACCAAAATTTTCTCCAGAAATAATCGCATCAGAAATTCGTCCGCGATTAGTAAGAACATCATAAATTGTCGTATCAAAGTCTCTATTACCAAAGACCGCATGAGTTGCTGATGACTGAGGATCAAGATCGACCACTAAAACTTTCTTTCCCTGAGCCGCCCAATTGGCAGCAACATTTATAGATGTGGTTGTTTTTGCGACGCCACCTTTATGATTAATGACAGACAAAACTGACATTTTTCCTCCTTGAATCACGACACACAAAAAGATCCGTGTCCTCTAACGAAAAAAGCATAACATAGTCCAATTCCGAAAATAAAGGACTTCCCTTTCAACTCTCAGATAAAAAAAGGGCCGCTAGCAAAGCGGCCCTAGGACTTAAAATAGAGCTAAAATCTTTTTTACTGATTGCACCATGGCAAATTGGGAGAGATACCACAAAGCGTTTCACAGGTTTGTGGGTCTGGGATGGGACATTGACCGGGATCACCTGGGTTTCCAGGTCCCCCTGGCCCACCAGGACCACCAGAGTTAATTTTAGCAATTCTAATTTCTAAAGAGGTCGCTGTTCGTCCGGAAGCATCTGTAACAGACACTTGAGTGGACCCTTCGCTCACTGCTTTCAAAAGCCCATTGGCATCAATTGTCGCAACAGATGGGTTGGAGCTTTTGTATGTCAAAGAACCACTCGCATAAAGCGCAGAAAACTGTTGAGAATTTCCAGGCTCCACGGTCATGGCATTTGGAACAACAACAAGATCTTTGGCAATTAAAGTATCTATTGCCTTAGCTGCATCCACCCGACAATTACAATTCGTTTCAATATTAACCTTCGCACCAGTTGCTTGCAAAACAGCCTTCACTTGCGCTCCAGTTAAAGAAGAATCTTGAGCCTTTAACAAAGCCGCTAAACCAGCAACAAGTGGTGTGGCCATAGACGTTCCAGAAAGCTCACCATATCTGCCAGGTAGAGTACTCATGATTCCCTCCCCTGGAGCTGCTAAAGAGACCAACGCTTTTCCGTAATTGGACCAGCTTGGTTTGCCATCACTTGAATTACTGGCGGCCACACTGATCAAATTTGGAGTGTTAACATTTGCCGGATACATATTATAGCGATCGTTAGACTTGCCGTCGTTCGCAGCAGCGACGACAAAAATGATTCCTGCATCGTCGGCTCTTTTAACTGCATCAATGATGGGTTGAGCTTGTTGGGGACTGACCGATGCTCCCCAGCTTGCAGAAATAATATCAACTTTTTTCTCAATGGCATAGTCGATGGCACGAACACCATCCATCAAATCTCCGCCTCCATTAGCTCCTAAAAACCGAAGCGGCATAATAGAAACCGTTGGGCTCATTCCGATAACACCGCCATCAATCAAACCAGTCGCTCCCACGATTCCAGCGCAGTGAGTTCCATGCCCAGGGTTTTGGCCACCAGTTTCATCCATGGGATCATTGTCTTTATCTTTAAAGTCATATCCAGGAACCATATTGGGAGACAAAGACTCGTGTCTATAGTCAACGCCGGTATCAATAACCGCAACCACAACATTCTTAGAGCCGCGGTGTCTGGCCTTACCCCATGCTTCTTGAGCGTTGACTTTGTCAATAGCCCACTGCTTTCTGAGAGCTTGCTCCGTAATGGGTGGATTTTTAATCGCATAGAATTGAAAGTTCTTAACAACATATTCAATCGATGGATCGCTAACCAATTCTGCCAGCACTTCCACTTCGTAACGAGGATCAATTTTAATTTTAGTAAGCTGTCCGCGATCATAAACATCCGCTACCTGAATCCCAACGGATTGAGAGAAAATAGCTGGACCACTATATTTATGTTTAACAACGTATTCTGTTGCATACCCTTGTGCCGACAACAACAATCCGACCAAGAGAAGGAAACTTCTGATTAACATACAAATACCTCCGTGTATTTTTGAAAACTCTCCGCAACTGAAGTCATCCCACACATCCCAGATCCGACCTTCAATCTTCGCGACACATTATTAACCCACTAGCTGGAGCCAGACTCAACTTTAGGGGTGCCAATTTGGAACTTTTTGCCTAAATACTGGTCGTTGGTCATGGCGAGATCGTCAAATTTTTGACGCTTTTTGCATTGAAATCGGCATTCTTTTATCGTGTTCTCTAGTCTGAGAGCTGTTTTTGACGACTATTTCTTTATTTTTTGGAGGTCCTGATGTCTTTACTAAAAACTTTCAATCCCACTACCGGTTCCTTGCTCGCTGAACTTGAAAAGACAACTTCTGAGCAAATAGACTTGATCGTTAAAAAATCTCATCAAGCTCTACCCAACTGGCGTAGGCTTTCTGTTCGTGAGCGCGGCGACTGCATCTTAAAGGGATATGAAAATATTTTAGCTCACCGGGCAGAGATGGAAAAACTGATTCACGAAGAAATGGGAAAGACACTCACGGAAGCAGAGCGTGAGGTCTCTTATTATTGCGGTAATCTTCAAAACTTAATAGAAGAAGTCG
>JAGRAG010000166.1 GCA_020435025.1 Bdellovibrionales bacterium
CTTTTGAGCAAAGTAAAGGGGTTACAAATCTTAAAGAGGGTTTTCTCTCCCATGAAATGGCGCCGTTTATCTTTCTCAGCTTGGAACAAGAAAGTCACAAAGTTTCATAAATTTGTTCATCTTGTGAGCACAGCTTCAAAAAAATTGTCTCAAAATGATAAAAATATGAATAATTTCACACATTTGAAGTTATGCGAATAAAATGGAACTAGATGAAGGTAGGGCGTTTATGGAAACAAAAGGGATTTTTCTCGCATTATTATTGTGCCTCCCTGTAGGAATTACAGGTTGTTTGGTTCAAGAAGGCGATTATGGACAAGAAGAAGGAACCATTGTCGATGTGGTTCCACCAATTGCCCCCGATCCGGGGAGTCTCGTTTGCAACCCATTTGAAAATGGAGCCCAACCACAGGATCGATCGCAAGGTGTGCTAGCGAATCTATTTTACTTAGATAGTTCACAACCTCATTATAAAAAAGCAAAAGACTATGTCACACATGGTCATCCTGTAGCAGAAGTGTCCATGTTTTTTAATCAAATCAATGTGCCAACAAGACCCTTTGATAGAGGATTTACAACTCAAACGGGGACCACAATTCAGACACCAGAAGGTGATACGCTTTATGAGTACTTTGGAATTCAGTTTGATGGGCGCATTCAGTTAGGCCCAGAAGATTCGGAAGGGCTTTATCAGTTTGCTTTGCTTTCTGATGATGGCTCAGTCTTAGAATTAGATCTCACTGGGCAAGGTCTTTCTTCTTCAGCTGCTCAAGACAGTGGGTCGACGAGTGATCCCTGGACCGTTCACATTGACAATGATGGGGATCATCCAACGAAAATGAAGTGCGGTGCATCGCCTATACAGTTGAACAGAGATTCTAAAATTCCTTTTCGCTTAAGTTACTATCAAGGGCCCCGATACCACATTTCTGTGATGGTATTATGGCGTCCTTGGAATGGAAGTGCTGCTGATTCGGAGTGCAACAAGCAGGGGAATTCGCGCTACTTTGATTACACACAAGAACCACCAGAACCAACCAGCGTTTATCAAGGGCTTTTAGCCCGAGGTTGGAGAGTTTTAAATCCAAATAACTATTCACTACCGGTAACGATTGACCAAAACCCGTGCAATGAAGAAGCTCCAACGATCATCGAGTATGGTTTGCTGGATGTCACCTCAAGCTCCATTACTATGGGATGGACGACGGACATCGAGTCGACGTCGCAAGTTTTTTGGACCAACTTAAATACCGGAGACACTGGAGAGACGACATTAGATCTTTCGATGGTGAAGGAACATTCTACAGTGGTTTCTGGGTTGCAACCCAATAGTGTTTACAAACTGGTGGCCGTTTCGGGATCTCGTTCTGGCAAAACGGCGTTGTCTCCAGAAGTGACGGTGCGAACGTCGCGCTAAGGAAACAAACGTAAATGAATTGTAGTCGCAACCTAGTTTTTTACCTCGCTCAATGGCTAGGTTTAGCATTTTGCTTAACTGAGTTGAAATTCTCCTGAAGAAATCCCGATAAGAAAATGAAGAGATTTATCGTCCTCCGCGCCTTTGATCATAGCGAAGTGGGGGAAGTGAAACGTCTCGACATGAAGGAGTCGCGCAAAGATGGAAGGAATGTTTTCCATTCGGTATAAGTTTTTAGGGGTGATGACCTTCTTGCTTTTATTTTGTGTGGGCCTTTATCTTTTCTTAGCCACAAAAATCTACATTGAAGATAAAACGGAACTGATTTTTGATTACAATCGAAATGTAGTGAGTAATTTGACTTCGGATCTGGATGATCTCTTTCAGAGAGTCGGTGATAAAATGAAGTTGGCCGCTCACTTTTATCAACAAAAAGAAGGTCGAACTCAAAAGTTGATTGGTGATATTATTGAAAATAGCGAGGAACTCGCTTTTGTCGGAGCCAGTGCAAATTATAAAAACCTTGATCAGACCTTTCATTTAGATAAAGAGTTTTTGCAGACCTACAATCTGACAGAGAAAGATGTTTTAGGTGAGAGCCCATCGGCATTGATTCCATTTGAAACCATACAAAAACAGGGCGAAGCCATTTGGAGTGTCGTATTGAGTGGGAATGTCGCTCCTTTGCTTGGTTATGGGAAAAGTGTTTTTCAAACGGACTCCAGAGGTCAGGTGATAGATCAGTTTGCTGTTGTGGCCTACATTCGACCAGAAGCCCTTTACAAAGAGATTTCTCAAACGGCCCTGAGTGAAGTAATTGTCACCAATCAAAACGGAGACCTTCTTTTTTCAGAATCGGGTCGACAGAATCAGGTCTCTCATGAAGTCATGACACTGTTCGAACGATCCAAAGACACTCCTTTTTCTACGCATGTTTTGCAGTTTGAATACCTGGGCAAGAAGTTCCTGGGTGCGTTTTCGAAAGGTCAGGGAGGCCGTTATATCGCGCTTTCAAATATTCCCTATGATAAAGCTTTTTTAGCAGTGGAGCACCTCATCTATCGTTCTGCTATTTTGGGATCGATCCTATTTACATTGGCGGTTCTTGGTGCCATCTTGCTCTCCCGATCCATCACTCGGCCGATAGACACTTTGATTCAAGGTATGGGACGCGTTCGGGAAGGGGATCTGAAAACGAAAATCGAAATTCAGACCAAAGATGAAGTCGCAGTTCTTGCTCAATCCTTTAATAGTATGATTTACGATTTAAATTCTTCTAGAGAACAATTGACGGAAGCCAATAGGAATCTCGAGGACAAAGTTAAGGCTCGGACCCAGGAATTAGCTATTCAAAATCAAGCCGTCAAAGAAGCCCAAGAAGCTCTTATACGGTCGACACGACTGGCATCCATAGGTGAGGTGGCAGGTCAGGCGGCACATGAGGTGCTGAATCCTTTAACGAGTATTATTTCCCGCATACAGAGGTTAAAAAATGAAGTCACAGGAGATGTGAAAGATTCCCTTCTTTTTTTAACTCAGATGCATCAGGATTGGCTTCAGGATTGGAAACAAGGAGGGATGCCGCAGTTGGTAGCTGCGTGGGAGTCGGCCTCTAAAGTCGATCCGGGTAAAACTCTATTTGAAGAGGACTTAGAGAATCTTAGACAAGTGACGGAGGTTCATCGACACAATCAATCGGAGTTGCAGAAAGATCTAGAATTTCTCTTAGGAGAAAGTCACAGAATCAACAGAATCGTGAGTTCTATGCGCTCGTTAAGTGTCAGTCATTCGGAAAAAAGAGAGCACTCCATTCACAAGCTGATCGATCGAAGTGTTGTGATTATGGCCGATCTGGCAGAGCAGCAGTCCATTCAGTTCCAAGTGCGATTGGAAGCTCAAAATGACACCTGTCGAGTGGATGAAGATGAATTTGTACAGTCCATGACCAATCTTATTCGCAACGCGATTCAAGCAATCGAGGAAGCTCAAGGAGTGTCGGGAAAGTTAACTATTACGACTGGCAGTGATGAGAAACGGTTGTATGTCGATATTGAAGACAACGGTGTAGGAATGAGCGAGGAGAATCAGCAAAAGATTTTTAAAAATCAGTTTACAACAAAGTCTCGTGACCGAGGAACGGGTTTAGGGTTAGGGATCACTCGTCGTTTTTTAAGAGGATTTGGAGGAGATATTGAACTACTTTCGTCTCGACGGAATATAGGAACTCGCTTTCGTCTGTTTCTTCCACTATTACAAACAAATGCGAAAGAGAGGTCGGCATGAGATCAATGAGTCCGCAACCTCTTGTTCGTACGCCAGAGAGTTGGTCGTATCGGGTTCTTGTTGTTGATGATGAAAGAGAAATTGCAGAGATTATCCGTACCATTTTGCAGGGAAAGAAGAACGATTCAGAACATAGAAGGTTTCAATCCAGTCGTCATTTGACCTCGGAAGTAAGTAGCGAAGAGGCGGCCAAAGGAGTGGCTCGAGTGTCCCACTTGTTTGAAGTGGACATTGTCACTTCCGCAGATGAAGCTTTAGAGGCTGTCCAACGTAGTTTGCAGGAAGATCGTCCCTATGCTCTTGGGTTTTTTGATGTGGTCTTAGGGGGAAGTAAAGATGGATTTGATCTAGTTAAAGAAATCCAGCTTTTAGATTCTCAAATTTATTCGGTTTTCGTGACGGCATATAATGATCGTAGCATTGATTCGATTGATTCCTATTTGGGAAGCGATAAAGTCTCTCGATGGGACTATATGAATAAGCCGTTTACCGAGGGAGAGATTTTACAAAAAGCAAGAAATTTTGTCTCCTTAT
>JAGRAG010000167.1 GCA_020435025.1 Bdellovibrionales bacterium
TTTAACCGGGAACCTTTTCTTGAAATACTACAGAAGCTCATCCAAAATGTTAATTAGAGTGCTTTTGATGGAATGTCGTAATGGGAATAAGCGCTCAATAAAATTAAGGAAACGGAATGCTATATAGAACTTACTATTTTTTTCTCGCCACTTTAGTTCTTTTTCTTATTCAATGCTCCCCTTCTTCACGAGACTATTTTCAAAATACTGGGCGCAGGTGGCCCAAACCACTTCCAAGCAAACCAACGATTGAATCCCAACCCAAATCTTATGATCTCTCTCTTTTTTGGGGACAGTGGCTGGAGATTCAAAGAAGAATCAATGTCATTGAAGCTCTTCGATCGACCTCTTACTTAAATGATTCCACCTGCTACCAAATACTCACACCAGTTCATGGTGTAAAGACCACCGTCTCCGTCAGCTGGAACTGTCAGATGAAGCTTTCGCCGTTTCAAAAAGAAGTCGCTATTCGAGGCAGTGAAGACTATGTTATCTCTTATTCACAAAATAAAGGCTGGGCTGATTTCATCGCTCACGGTGACTATGCAAAGATCGAAGTGAAATTGAAACCACTTCCTAGTTCTCAGGGAAATTATGGAATGCAAGCCCTTTGGCAGGAAGCCCATTTTCCGAATGGGATTTATTTGCAATCCAGCGACCTCACACTGACCCAGGAGAGTGTCCCTCCTCAAATTGCCATTCATCTGAAATTAAACTTTATGCAAGAACCTCAGCACTTCAAAACAGCAGGCAAAAAAGAATCCCTTTCAGTCACAAACTACTGGGCCCTTTCCACCGTTGCAAATGTAGCGTCAGATGGATTGCAAGTATCCCAATGGCAAACTGAAATCACTCACGAATTGGTCCGTCGGCAAAGCGGAGTTAAAAATGAGATCGACCTTTGGCAGATTTCTGCTGAATCAGGCACAGCCACTGCTTTGGATGACTGTGGTGTTCCAGAATTTCAAGATCAAGCCTTCTCACACATTGACGATAAAGGAGAAAAACAGACAGGAAAAATCTCCTTTCAAAATTTGGAGTGGTCCTTTCAGTTAGGCAAGAACACGAAGTCCTTAAAACATCCTATTAAGTACTGCAATCACTCTCTCGGTTTTATTGAAAACTTTGTGACTCTTCTCAACCAAGCAAATTAAGAATATGTGCCGACTATTTGCATTTCGATCGATCATTCCCAGTCAAGTTCATCAAAGTCTATTGCACGCAGAAAATGGGCTTTGTGAACTCAGTTTGGATCATCCCGATGGCTGGGGAGTCTCCTACTACATTGAAGGAGCTCCACATGTTGTTAAATCAGAAAATGCTGCCTTCGATGATCATATTTTCCGAAGGGTCTCGGGGGTTGTCGCCTCACAAACGGTATTGGCACATATTCGTAAAGCCACTTTAGGCAATCAAAGTATTTTAAACACTCACCCATTTCAATATGGACGATGGGTCTTTGCTCACAATGGCAACATCAAGAATTGGAAAAAACACAAAGATGATTTACGTAGACTTGTGAGCCTCCCACTTTCTCGTTACATTCTCGGAGACACAGATAGTGAAACTCTGTTTTTTATCTTTCTAACGGAACTTTTCAACGAACACCAAAGTTTGACCAAGGGACTGACCGCCGAACAACTGATCGAAGGCTGCCAAAAAGCATTAGATAAGATTCGTGCTATTGTCGGACCTTACCTCACACAAGATGATGGGCCTCCATCAGAGACCTATCTCACATTTATTCTAACAAATGGATCTTCCATAGTTGGTTTTCAAGGGGGCAAAAACTTATATTACAGTACCTATAAGACACTCTGTCATGAATCTAAAACCTGTTCGTACTTTGAAGCCTCCTGTCACGCTCCCTCTGAAGATGGAACCGTCAATCACTTGATTCTTTCTAGCGCACCTATTGATGGCGAAAATATTTGGCACCCCTTAGCTCCAGGAGATTTTGTAGCGTCCGACGACCTACGTCACCCTCATAAGATTTCTATGATTTATAAGAAAAAAGCGCTTTAGTGAGAACTTATGGTTCAACAAACTTAAGTCCTCCGCGCATAAGTGTCGGTACAGCCCGAAAGTAAGCTTGTAAAAGAGAACGTCGATCCTCTGAAGAAACCGGACCATACACATATACTTGCGTCCGTTCCCAAGGGCGACTGTAATCGGCACGCACCTCAAAATAAGGTTTTTTTCCACGACCCGGACGAACGTGGCGGTAAAATTCCTCCACCATCTTTTTACTGACCGCCTCTCGATATTCTCCAGCAGCTTGTGCCAATTGTGCAGGACTCTTGCCTATCCGACCTCCGCTAAGAGCCCCTAACCACTCGCTCGCTCGCGCCGGACGCACCTGTCCCACCGTTGTGCGAGTCAGTCCACCAATATCGGATTGAGCCAGCCCCCGATGAATAGCCTCTAAGTCCTCGGAGTTGAGCACACCCCGCCCTGCTAAAAAGGCGTCATCTGCAGAGATCCGAACAAAGTCATCTAAATAAGTCCCCTGAAGATACCTTTGTTGTTCAATTTTAGTCAATTTTGCGAAGACCTCTTCTCCTCCGAACAAACGAATCTTTCCCTCTCGGCTTAAGCTATGAAAGCCTGTCTCTCGGACCGTCGTACGCCAGTGACTTAAAACCTCATCAGCCTTTTCCACTCCGAGTCGCGCGTGAACAATCGCCGTTTCCGCAGAGATATCAGGTTTTCCGGCAAGAGCCGCAGCGATCTCTTCTTCATTGGTAGCTCCTGCTTTTTCCCGATCAAAGGTGATAAATGTTTTCCGTTTCGAATCTGCAGTCATTTGATCAAGACTCATATCCGTACGTTTGACACTAAAAAATCCTGGGGAAAATTCATCGAGTGAATGATGAAGAGCGACAATCTCTTGAACCTGATCTCTTGAGAGATTCACTCCGAATTGCTGCTGAAATCCGATTCTGATCTTTCCAAAGTACTCGTCGTCCGCTTCTCTGGCTGCCTCTGGTGTGTTCCGCATTCTTCGACTTAAAGAACTTTTTCGAAGAATTTGAATGGCATCCGCATTTAATACATAGACACCGTCACCCACTTTTCGAAGGGCTTTGGATCCTTGCCGAGTTCCCAACAAAGTTTTTTGAACCGATCGCCGTCTTAATTCGATATTTATGGCTTGCTGATTAAAAGAAGACGAAAACGCATCAAAGTCTCGCAGTTGCCCAGCCTGAGACTCTGGAAGAGAGCGGGAGTGACGAGCCATCTTCATGGCCCGATCTGGACCTCTCACTCCTTTTCCTAACCCCGCATTAAACTGCTTTCTCACACTTCCTGACGCTTGAGTGCCCCGACGTCGCATCAACTCGGCAGCTTCTGGGTACTGTTTAAAAAGCTCATCCACATCATTCAATGTGTCTGCATAAGCCTTGCTCAGCGCCGCTCTCACTTCTGGCGAATCATCGAGCGCTACTCGAATACTTTTGTAGTCCGAATACTTCATCATTTCATCATACTTGCTTCCTAGATTCTTTCGCAGATGCTCAGTAAATCGACTCTTTCCAAAGTTTCCTAATGCTGTTGCAAATCCCTTATCACGAAGAGTGGTGTCATTGAGAGACTTGAGAAAAGAGAGTTCAAACTCCATACTTACTTTTCCCTTCATTATCGCTTCATCTGACATCATATCCATATACCTTTGGTTGTCCTTACTACTTATTCCATCAAAAGTAGCGTACTGTTTCTTAAAAGGCTGTGACTTTGCACGAAACACTCCCGCCAGGGTGATCTCATCCAAAGTACTTCGTAATTTCTGTCCAACGGCGGACAATCGTTCCAAGGTCTTTGCTGGATGTCCCCGACTGGAGACAGCTAACTTGGAAGCAGATAGCCCATCGGACACGCCACTGACTGTTCCACCTACTGCTGCGATGACCAACATTTGCTTCTGCAAGTAGAGACCTTTCTCACAATCCTTAACATCTTGGAGTTGAACTCGCCCCTGATCACGATCCAATAAAGAACTCGTCTCCTGCCAAGTATAAAAGCTATTTTTTAACTGTTCACATTTTCGCTCTTGCTTTTCAATGTCGTTCCAAGCATCTAACACCCCAGCGCTTTCCGCTGTTAGCCCCACTCCTACGAGAGTGGTTTTAGATAGAGTCTTTGCGCCTGCAAGCCAGCGAGCCAGCTTTATCGACGTTCCAGGAAGCACAACAAGGCCAACATTTTTCACAAAACCTTTAAGAACTCCTGCGGCCTTTTCCTTATAGATTCTTGAAGACAATCGACAAAGTACAGATTTGTCCCTTCTGCCTTCCGGCGTAGGACGACCAAAATCCGAGCCGGGGCCCAACTCAACGAGAAGCTTTTCTGAATAAAGAATCTTGTGTTGCTTCTCACGAGAAGTGACTTCTAAAATCTCTAAGTACTCACGGCCCTTATCACCGGAAATATCTGCTGCCTGCTTCGCAGCCTGAGCCAGTCTTTGTTCAAACCCTCGTACATTATTTGAATCTGATCTCTCAGCACCATTTGACCTCTTAAGTTCCAGACCTAACCACGTCTGCATAGGTTCCATGGCTAGAAGAGGACTTTGTTCATAGACGAGGGCCATCCCAGATTCTAAGATTTGAATCTGATCTTTGAGCTTTTTACATTGGCCGGTGTTGAGTTTTATGTTCCCCTTAAAATGTACTTCACATGATTTATGTAGCTGCTTTTTCAGATTCCGATGTTGATCTGTATATGCCAGCAATAATTGAAAATCATTAAAATACCTTTCACTCTTTTCAAAGTGCTCCTGTGAAGAAGCCTCTTCGGGATGAAGCAAATCATAGGCAAAACTATGAAACTCCCGCTGATTGGCTTGAATCTGCGGAATGTGCTCTCGAATCTTATTCGTCACCCACTCCCATTCTGCTTCATGATTCACAGCTTCTCGTAGAGCTTCGAAGTTTCGTTGAGAAGGACTCAAACACTGACAAGGACTATTTCCACAGTGTTTTTCAAACTCTCCATCCCATTCCGCAAACTGCGTGAAGGCTTCATCCCAACCATCACGTGTCTGCCAATCCAGCTCTCCCCAACAAAGAGGGCTGAAAAAAAGGACTAGAATAGTCATAAGAGCTTGAATCCACATAGATTTCATCAAAATGCATATCGGAATTTTTAGCTTGAGAAATTAATGAACTTAAAACGACCCTAGTCGAAGGTGCAGGACCATCCATGAGCTGCATACAATCTTTACAGATCTGTAGAAATTACGTTTTTATAAACAATTTTAAATAAATAGCATCGAAAAATTCGACGGCAGATGAAAAAACTGGCACTATGTCGAAGAACTTTTTGTGGAAGAATGTATATCGATGAAGTTTATTTTTTATATTGTGACATTGTTATCATTTGTTGGTTGCTCCGTACGAGAGTCTCACCTTCAGTTCAAAGTCATCACCCAACCTAACAAAAGTAGTGTTATTCACTTAAGAAGCTATCACGTCGAAATCCAGAAGGATCTTGTTAAATCTATTGAGCTTAACACCAGTTTGCCAGTCACCATACGAGCCTCTGTTAATGGTGAAGCCGAAGTCGTTGGCACCATTGCCGTTTTGAATCCTGAATTTAAGGCAGAAGACCAAATGCCCTTAATTTTAGAGAGTATTTCCTTTACCAATGAAAAGGCTTCATTTAACGATGCCGACTCTCAGATACCTGTTTGTGACAACAATAAAATGAAGCTTATTTTTCGAACGAGCTCTCCCCCCCAAAACGTAAAGTCCTCAAAGAGAGTGATTTTAGATGAAGTAGACATCCAGAAGACCCCCTTTTGTTTAGCTCGAATTGAGTTTAGACTTCCTTCTTACTATCCAATTTCGATTTCAGAAAATTATAAAACAATTTATGATGGTGATATTTCTCGCAGTGAGCTTTTCAGAATGCTGAAACAAACGAATAGCATTGAAGAGCAGCTGAGTTTGGCCACGGGATATTTAAACAACACCCCTTCTTTTGAACGACACTCTCATCTTCTTCAAGTACTTCTAGCTTTGCCAAATGAAGTGACTCGATTTCGATTCTTACTAAATACTGTTCCCTTGTCTGTCATCGTCCATTTTTCTCAAATTCATCCCACCTTAGGTGTCTTTAGGTCAAACACTTCAAGTTTCTACAAAGACAGCCTTATACATTTGTTAAAACATGCCCCTGGAACAGTTAATTTTAGTGACATTCTTTTATTTATATTACCACTTGCCGCTCATCAACAGATCGATATCGTCAATGTGTTGCTTGCAAGACACAAAATTCAACCTAATCAAAGCCTTCGTGATCTCAGTTCTCTTCTTGATAATTTTAAGTCAGAGCAAAAAAGAATATCTGCACTGAAACGTCTACTTCCTTTTCTTCATAGAAAGACTTTACGATCCCAGGAGATTTACGAACTGAAGCTTCTATTTTCTCCTGAAAATCGGTCTAATATCCATAATCTCATTCTCGATGCCAGTCTCAAACTCCGCTAGTTAAGGCGACCAACAAATCATCTCGGTCCCTAATCAGGGTTGCACCATCAGCAAGAAGATCCAACCCTCCCAATCCGGAAAGCGACATTGCCGAACTCGGAACAACGAGAATCTTTACATCTAACTCTTGAGCTTTCTGCGCAGTAACCATTGTCCCACTTCGGCGACGAGCTTCGACCACAAGTAAATGAGAGCTGAACGCCGCAATGAGCTCATTGCGGATGTGAAACTGCCACTTAAACATCGGTTGATGAGGAGGAAAACTACTTAAAAAAGCCCCTCCTGAGTTTTTTATATCACCCATCCACCTTTTTAAACCATTCGGATAAATTTGAAACAATCCCGAAGGCATCCACGCAACCGTTGGACACTGTCGCCTCATAGCAATGAGATGAGCCATTAAGTCAATTCCTCTCGCCCCGCCACTAATAACTGTCATTGGCATTTGAGCTAAGAGAGCAGATAGGTGAAGTTCCATCCACTTCAAAGATTGAGGATCGGGATGACGACTACCAACTACGGAAAGACTTTTAGACAAATTATCACTCCAACACATTTCTCCAATATAGGATAGAAGAACCGGAGGATTTTCAAGTTTGAGTAAATTTTGAGGGTAGTCTTTATGCAAGCAATGAACCCACTGAATTCCATACTCCTGACATTCCTTAAAAAGAGTTTTTCTTTCATGAATCCACTGATCAACGGGAAACCGCTCATCTAATGATAAAATAAGATTTTTTATACAGAGCTTGGAATCAGAGTGATGCTTTTGAAATTCAAGCACTTTCCAACTAGAAAACTCCCACGAGATCGTCGCCAATAACCATTCTTCAAAGTCCATACAAAGATGTATGCAAAAAGACGTTACTACCTTTCTCGATTCAATCTAAAAATAGGCAAGATGCGTCCTATATTCCGAAAACAATTGTCCGATTTGACGCCCGTAAACTGCACCTAAGACAAGTGTGGTTCACTCTTCAAAAGATTCTTCTTCATCTAAAAGAGAATCGACATCTTCCTCATTTGTTGCTGATTCTGGTTCCACTTCATCAGACTCTTCGAAATTCGTATCTTCTGCAACCTCTTCAAAAAAGGACCCCTCTGCTTCTCCTCCATCCTCATCGACGTACTCATCACTTCCTTCTTCGTCTTCATAGTCGTCTTCGCTATCCACATACTCTTCCTCTTCCCCATCCTCATATTCCTCATCATCCGCCGATGACTCACCTTCCACACTAACACTCAAAGTCGCTTCCCCATCTTTACTCTTAGAATCGTAAGATGCCATAGGAGTTCCTAGTGCGCTGGCTCTCGGCAACAACTCTCCAAGGCCTGTTAAGTCTCCAATAGTGATTTCATCCCAGGCCTGTACAACTACGGCTGTCGCGTATTTTTTTGAAACATTCAAAACTTTCAGCCAGCCAATCGGGCGAAGATTCTCTCTGACTTTAGAATATTCTCTGCGCAGCTTTCGATTTTCTCGAATGGCAAGGACTTGGCCAACAGCCAAACCATCTTCAGCTCCCCGATTCAAATAAGCGATCGATCCTTCTGTAAATAGCCGCATATTTGTGGCTTTGGATCCGCCAATGATCTGAGCGACAGTTCGATTGCGCGGTCCCTCAAGGTTTACTAAATACCTCTCAATCTTTCCTTCCATAAGCTGTGAACCTGTTAGCACGGGCTCAATCATCTCCGTAATCAGTGCTCTGAAATGCTCGACAGGCTCTCGGTCACTTTCTTCCGAACGATCCAGTTTAGAGTAGTCTATCAACTTCAATACACCCTGAATTTGGTACTGGTACTCATCTCCTTCCGACTTCATATTAGACGGAAACTTCAACAACCCTTGATTACGAACAACAAGTAAACTATCACCAACTCTTGCCACGCCAGCTTTGACTTTTACATAGACATACTGAAAAAGAGCAGCCACTTTATATCCCGTCTCAACCTCGGCTATTGAACCGACGGCCGGAATGCTTTGAGAATCAATAAAAGAACTTAGTGTGACTTCTGGAGTGAATACCGGCACCTTTCGTGAGATCACGGCCATCCCCGACTTTCCGTAAGTACTTTTCTTATCAATAGATCTTAAGATCGGCAAACTGGGTGGCAGTTTCTTTACTACAGGAGCGCTCGTAAATGCTGGCGGAGGTATCTCTGGACCACTTTTGGCCTCCTCTTCTTTACGTGCACTTTTGGTCGAAGAAGCAACCCCTTCCCCGTCCTCATCTATAGAATCACCATTTAAATTTGAACCATCTCCCTCTGTCACAGTAAATGAGGGAGCCTCGCTTTCGTTTCCTAAGACAAATCCTATTGAGTGACCTTTCGAAATCAAATGGGGATTTCGGATTTTTGAATTTAAGGACCAAATTTTCGGCCAATAATTTCCATCTCCAAAGAAAATTTCACTGATTCCCCAAAGCGTGTCTCCCTCTGAAATTTGATAAATCTCTGCATCACGCCCGCCGAGTAAAGTTTTCCACTCCTCTTCAGCCGTAGGAGAAGAATGGAAGTTTAAATAAATACTGTGCAGCCGAGCCTCATACTCTAAATTGGGTCCCGAGTCTTCAAAAGTCTGTGGTGAACTCATGGTTTCAGCAACTTCTGGAGCAGCTTCTTCCTCTGGGAAAAACTCTTGGTCACCTTCCTCTTCCACAACTGGTACACTTTCGTTAGGCACCGGCTCCACGGGAGGAGTTTCTTCTCCTAGGGCGTCTTGAAACTCTTCATCTGCTAACTCATCTTGTTGGATCTCGGTTTCTGATAGGGGCTCTAAAGATTCGCCTTCTGCGGGGAACTCTTCTTCGGCAAACTCTTCGTCAAACTCCTCTCCACTAAACTCCTCGTCAGCCACCTCTGGATCGGCAGACTCTTCTTCAACCTCATCATCCAAGCTCAACTCATCATCAGAAGACTCTCCACCACTTTCGACGGACTCTTCTGAAAAATCGGAATCGGAATCGGAATCGGAATCGGAACCAAAGTTAAAATCGTCGCCACTTTCAGCTTCTCCAGATAAATCCTCTGAAGACTCTCCCTCCAACTCAAAATCATCGATACTTTCTTGACCCCAGGCCGGTTGATGAAAAACGGGACCTTTTGACGAGAAACACAAAAGGCTAACCATTAAAAAAGTGAGAAGATATTTTATCATGCAGAACGTCCTTGTTCCTTAGTTTGAATGATAACTATTATTTGCTTAAACTATCTATATACCTTTGCGCTCGAACAGACTCTCGACTTCCCGGAAACTGTTGGATTACCTTTTGATAGAAAGTCTTTGCGGTCGGCAGAACTCGCAGACTTTCATAAGACTTTCCTTTCGCTAACAAAACCGAAGCCGTCCTTGTTGACTTTGGATAACGATTTAAGATTTCATCAAGCACTTTCAAAGCTTTTGCATGGAGTCCACTTTGCTGCATAAGATCGGCCTGCATAAACAGTGCGCGATCGATCAACTCACTATTCGGGTACTTGGTCGTTAACAACCGTGAAGTCTCAATCACTTTCGTAAGACTACCTGCCTGATAAAACTCCGCTAGCTTCTGATAAAGAAGGTCTTCACCAACATGCTGGCGAAGCCCTTTTCCTTTAGAAGGAGAAAGAACCGTCCGTCGATTTCGACTCCATTCCTTTTCATCGATTTCAGCGAGTTCTCTTAATACAATGTTTTCTTCTTTTAAGGCTTGAACCAGGCCTTTCTCTTCGGCCAACTGCTGTTGCAAAACACTCATCCGCTGTTGGTGTGTCTTCAGTGAGATCTTTTCTTCTCGTAAAGATGTCCTAGCGCAAGCCGCCAAATTAACAAAAAGAAAAGACAGAAATACATATCTTATGAATTTTTGACGACGTCCTTGCAAATACATCCATCCTCCATTGACAGATCACAACAGTATTAGCCTACCAAAGTATGGCCAAAATGCGAACGCTTCTTATGAAATTCTTTATCTTTATAACGACTTAAATGTCAAAGACAGCAGAACTTTTCTGGAAACTTTCATCACTTCCACCGATTTTTCCACAGACTTTGTGGATCGAAATCTAAAATTTCCTCTGGACCTTTGTCCCGGACTAGCTTTCAGCGATTTGCTAGTTTTCTTAACATGCTTAACATATTGAAATTACATAATTTATATCCCATCTCGGCGAAGCAAATCGCTTCTCTTTTACAGAATCTGAAATCCGGCTTTCCGACTCAGGAGG
>JAGRAG010000168.1 GCA_020435025.1 Bdellovibrionales bacterium
GTCCTCGCCCACGAGTCGCTCTTCATCAATTTTTCTCATATATCCAACGGCCCATGAACCCGGCAATCTAAATGCTTGATCCAAAGAGAGATGTGCACCAACGAGTGTAGAAGCTAAAAGTGGGGTTTTCATCCAACGATCATCAACGATCGGCTCTTCTGGACGATCATGAGTCATAGACACCCAAAGGCGATAATCATCACCGGAAAACCCTGTTTCGATCGTTCCCACACGATGGCGAGCCACCAAAGGGTGAAGTTGCACAACCGTACTCAATCCCTGGGGACCATCGGAAATATCATGACTCCCATCAATCCCAATGTACAATTGATTGAGAGGCTTGGAAGCCATCGAGGCCAATAAAAACCCTTCACTATGGGGACTTCCCACAGCCACCTGCACTCCATAACTCCACTGGGAAAGAATTTTTTGATAATCCACTTCTTGGAGCTCATAGTAGATCGCACTGTTCTCTCCAGAAAACTCAAGCTGGGTAATAGGATCATTGTACCAACGATCTTGAGATATCACTTTACCATCTTTAACTTCGACCTGACTTCCTTGGCTCGGCAAAAAGACTCCTGAGACAAATCCCAGCAGGCGAATCTGCCGCACTTGCATGGTCAAAAATAGTCCTGTAAGGCCTTGTTGATCACCATAAACATTGCCCCAACTGAGAATGGGTTGCCAAGTTCCAAAAGACCAAAACTGATCAAAAAGACTCCAATCTTTTTTCACTCGACCCGCCTCAAACAAAAATACATCATCGTCAGATTGAACGTAATAATAGAGTTCAGGAGCCGCAAAAAGCTGATCCACTCCTTTGCCATCGATAACAGCCCAGCGAAGATCACCATATGAACCGTGATAGTTACTTTGTGTGGAAAACGACATCTTAGAGAAGAATCTTGTGTAAGAATTGGATTCATTACTGGAGTAACTGTCTGTTAAAAACTCCGACTGCTCCAATCCAAAGGAGAGCTCATTCACCAGACGATTGGCAGCCCAGGCATCGTGTTTCCCAATGGGAAGCACAAGACAAGCCACACTTAAAACGGCGATTGCCACAGATCCCTGCAACCAATTTAAAACTCTCTGCACATACACCTCAGCATTCAGAGTTCACTAGCGTCCTACAAAGTGAATGCATATTCGGAGCCAAATATACTAGAGAACAGAATCTCTCACAAAGCTCTATGTAACCTCTACAGAATCAGCTCTTTTAAAAGGGCCTTTCCCAATTATTTTGAAAAATTTATAGACCCTTTAAACCATATAATCAGCCCTATTTACGCTCTATGGGCCCTAAATAGACTTGTTAAAATGACGATCTCTCGTCAAACTGGACCCTTTCATTACGTATGAATTTTATAAACTGCACCCTTTTATTGCGGATAAAAATTCATACGCAATGAATGGGTCCAGTTTGACTCGTGTTTATCGTAGCTTTGCTAATGAGGCCAAAATCTGTGCTAAGCGAAGACGATCGGCCCGGTAGGACCACTGATCCGGATGCCACTTCCAATGTAGATATTGAACTCCTGCAATGGGATCTTCCCTTAAAGGTGATTGACCGAATTTCAATAAGTAAGTAAACGTTGCCTTCAAGTCCCAAGCTTGCAACACAGGATCGAAACCTAGGAGTCGCGCCAATATAGGTGCAAAGACTAAATGAGCAGCTTCCGTCTCATCCACCTCAATCGTACCTGACTGAGATTGATCATACCTAAAAATAAAGGTTTCAATATATTGAAGTAAAATAAATATTTCCATAATGTCACTAACAAGAATAGGAGACCCTGCAGTTCCTTCCGTACGAACCGTACTCTCTAAGTTGTATTCAAACAAAGTCCAAGACTCTAAAGGAAGAGCAGAAACGAACTCCACTAGATAAGGAATATGGGATAAATATCTCGAAAAATGCTCTTTAAAGTTCCAGCGAAAACACTCAACAGCAACACTTTTTACAGAGTTTGATTCGCGTTCAACCTCGCACCCTTTTTCTAGATGATCTAAAAACACTCCGCCAGCTCGAACCCCAGCTAAAGCATAGTGAAGATATTCTACCGCCTCAAAATAATTCAGTGCGGCTTCATTACCATCACTTCTCGCCAAGAAAAGATTGCCCTCTAAAAAAACTCTTTCATAAAAATTAATATTGTCTTTTTCAACCAGTCCCAATTTTATAAGGGGCAACTTTAAATCAAAAAAGATATCCTTTAAGCGATCCTGACTGACTCCGATGGGCAACTGATCAGCTCCATACACATCTCCATAACCCCTAATAAGAGAGCGAATCACAATACGCTCCCAGTTCAAAGTCGACAAAGTATTCGGTGAATATTCCTTTGATCTTTGGAAGAGCAACCGACCCTCAGAATCGACATTCATGGCCCAAGGAGTGTCTGTTAAACAGTGCATTTCTTCTATCGAAGATAAAGCTCCATTTAAACACTTTCCGGAGTCCCTTTCGAATAGCTTCAGTTCATTCATATTCAGTTGAACACTTGCCCAATCCTCGACAATCCGATCAATAGAATCCAAAGTCTCCAACGTTAAATGTGGAAACAGGCTGTCTGCTTGTGATGTCATTGCATTGACCAGACCAGAAATAGCATCTTCCCATAGGAGGGCCTTGTCTTCGATCCACTTTCTTCGCAATAAAATCCAGTTCTCCTCTTGAGGAAAACTTGTTTGCAGAAGGGCACTGTTGGCTATCAGCCAAATATAAGAAAACTCCGAACGACTCCAATTTTTTGGTAGCATGTCCAATCGATCTAAGTCGTTCACGATCTCAATCAAATTGGAGTTTTCGATCTTTCCTCTTTGTTCTACAGTAAAGCCTCGCTTGAGAATCTGAATGATTCGTGCCTTGACATCTCGAAGACCTTGAACGGCATTTTGTTCGTATATAGACGAGGCCTTACCGACAAAATAATGCCAGTTTAAAAAAGCTCCAAGACCTTCACTTAAAATAACTGTTAGTGACTGCCATTCTGAAGGAATCATCTTATTCATTTCTAAGCTGATCAAGGCTTTTTTTAAATGAAACGCCAGGGGCACCCAGCGATTCAATCGCAATTGCTTTTCCGGAGAAGATTCGAAAATCACATCCATTTTTTTCAACAAAGCTTCGATATGAACTCGTTCGTACTCATATCCTTGCGCTCCAAATTTTTGTCCCAACCTTAAAGCCACGCCATTTAAGACCTCTAAGGACTTTCCAAGCTCTTCAGGTGTTGGCTGGGCCTTACCGTGAATCCAATTGAGTCGAGTAATATGGGGACGAAGTCTTAAGGTTTCTTGCTTAAGAAATTGGATCCAATTGCGAAACTCAACAAGTTCACCTGAAGTAACAAACTCTCTATTTCCGCCAACTAAAAGTTGTTTGAAATACATCATTTCAGAAAGCAAGGATTCTATCTCATCAGATGGAATTCTTAAGTCAGTAAAAAAGAAATTGTTGATAAAATCATAAATTTCGCGCGGACGATATTGTGAATCTTCTTTCCCACGCACATAACTTCCAAAAAGCCGGACGGCTCGATCTGTGCAATCCCAAAACTCTTCAATTTCTTTCTCACTCATTTGCGAGATAAAGTACTTATCAAAGATCTCCGCTGCGTTTGTTAGACAACTCACATTTTGAAGTTTTGCAACTGGAAGCTTTTGAAATGGAGTGTCCTCTTCGGCACAGCCCAGAACCAAAAAGCTTGCAGAAAAAAGCAAAAGAAAAACGTATCTAATAGACATAACTCATCCTTAGCTGAATCTTGTCATTAGTTCGATAGTCGGCAAAAAAATTAGAAATTTCATCAGCCCCATTGTCATTGATAATGCCGATCAAGTCCCCGATAAATGAAAATTTTAAGTTTTCTGTCCAGTTAAGATCAACCTGAGAAGTGAACATAGCCCCTCCAAGAGTGATGTCATAAGTCACAGCAACATCACTCTGCCAGTCTTTATTCCACCAGCGCCCATAAATGGGCTGCTGAACCCCCAAACGAACAGCATTTCTTAAAATATATCGACTTTCAAAATAACTCGTACTCGATGCGAACTCTCCAATATCCTTACTCACTCCACCCAAAAGACGATAGTAGGCCCCATAAATATGAGTGGCTTCTTTACCGGCCCCTTTCCAATCCCGCCCATAATAAAGGCTCAAATTAGTTGCTGGCTTTACATCTTGAAGAATCCAACCTTCTCGCACATCTGCAGATTCGGGATCATCCAAGGTCAGCGTAATGAACGCTTTATCAACTCCCCATCGATCTCGCCCCCACTCCATCCATGAAACCGTATGATAGCGCACCGTAGGGGTAATATCGATCTCTACATATGTGGAATCCTGTAAATGGACTGGTGTCGATAGTAAAAATTGATTCATCGGTTTATATAAAACACCAGCTTGCACATAAGACTCGCGATACATCCACCGAATTTGACCTCCAACTCCACCATGACGAACAACATCTTCCGCATCAGGCGCATTCACCTTTGCTCGAACAGGCAAGGTCTTTCCGAAAAGTTGCATCTCCTTTGGAGGAGGGCGAAACCAAGGATTGTTAGAGACAATTCTTCCATCTTCTTCATCAACGCTGGTTCCGAAATCAGGAACATAAAATGGAGTTAAAAATCCCGTAACGGACCAATGGTCTGAAATCGATCGATGTATATAGATACCAGTTAAACCCTGGTTTATCGGACGAGAACGATCCCACATAAACCGAGGAGTTTGATAACCCTGCAACCAAAATTGATCAGAAAAGCTCCAATTATGAGGAACTCGACCCAATTCCATCACTGAATCTCCGATCGAACAACCAATATAGGCCCATCTCGGATTTACATAGGCCCGTGACTCGCCAATGCTGTAAAAGGCGGTGCCATTAACAGTGGAACTACAAGGATCTCGCAAAGAGATTTTGTCTTCGAGACTGAGGCCAATTGTCGAAAGAGTCTCCGAAGCATTTCTAGATTTGAAAAACAACTCATCAGAGCTAATGTAGGTAATGTGACTTAAATCTAAATGGGTAATAGAAGATTTGAGTTTCAAAGAATCTTTCGGAACGAGCGTAATGGCTTCCTGTCCATAGCCAAACAAAGAGCCGGAAAAAAGAAACACACCTAATAAAATGCGAATCGCCTTTAAATCTCGCGGAATGCTCACCCCGACTAACCCCTTTGAATCCTTACCGTCGGTTTTTAAAGCCAACTGGTCCTTGCGTGTGAATAAGGGTCACTTTGCGTAGAATTCTAATAAAACTCAAACGTTTTATGACTTTTGCAGGATTTACCATGCGCCAAACTGCGTTATTTTTTAGTCCATCCTTAACCAATGAATCAGCCCATTTCAATGAATCCAACAAGACGTCCGTTGACTTCTTCTGAATTTGCGTCAGGGTATAAAAAGACTAAAAATTTAAGGAGGTTATCATGGACCACCCATCCGTTTTTCCCGTTCCTGAGAAGTGGCAAAAGACCGCATATATTACAAAGGATAAGTATAAAGAAATGGTTGAGGAAGCCCATGTTCATCCGGACCGGTTTTGGAGTGAACAAGCCCATCAACTTGAGTGGAAAAAACCATGGGAAAAGGTCAGTGAAGTCTCTTTTAACAAACCCGTCACGATCAAGTGGTTTTTAGGTGGAAAAATCAATATTAGTGAAAATTGTTTAGATCGACATTTAGAAAATAACGGAGAGAAAGTCGCCTTTTACTGGGAGCCAGAGTCGCTCAACGAGTCTAGTAAAGTCTTTACATACAATGACGTTCACCAAAACGTTTGTAAGCTGGCCAATGTTTTAAAAAGCAACGGAGTCAAAAAAGGAGATCGGGTGACTATTTACCTTCCTATGATTCCAGAGGCCGTGTTTTCTCTTTTAGCCTGTGCGCGTATCGGAGCCGTTCACTCTGTCGTCTTTGCCGGATTTTCACCAAATGCTTTAGCCGATCGAATTCACGATGGGCAAAGTGATTTCATCATCACTGCCGACGAAGGATATCGAGCCGGTCGCACAATCGCTCTCAAAGCCAATGTCGATGAGGCAGTTAAAATTGCTCCCCTTATAAGAAAGACTCTCGTCGTTCAAAGAACCGGGGCCAACATCTCATGGAATTCGGATCGTGATCTGTGGTACCACGAAGAGATGCAAAGAGCTGACACGACTTGCTCTGCAGAAGAAATGGACTCGGAAGACCCTTTGTTTATTCTTTATACATCTGGCTCTACTAGTAAGCCTAAAGGTATTTTACATACTACAGGTGGATATCTTACCTATGCAGCCTATACTTTTAAAAATGTTTTTAATTACCACTCGGAACAAGTTTACTGGTGTGCTGCTGACATAGGCTGGATCACTGGTCATAGCTATATTGTCTATGGACCCATGGCCAACGGAGCCACGAGCGTTTTATTCGAAGGCGCTCCCACTTATCCGACTCCAGCGCGAATTTGGGAAATCGTTGATAAATATAAAATTGACATCCTTTATACAGCGCCCACTCTCATTCGCAGCCTGATTAGCGCTGGCAATGAGGCTGTCTCTCATTCTGACCGAAAGTCTTTAGATCTCCTGGGTTCCGTAGGAGAGCCGATTAATGTCGAAGCTTGGCTCTGGTATCACGATGTTATTGGCAAAGGAGAATGCCCTATTGTGGATACGTGGTGGCAAACCGAAACGGGGGGTATTTTGATCTCACCACTTCCTGGTGCCACTGATTTAAAACCTGGATCTGCCAGTTTCCCGTTACCTGGAATCAAGCCCGTTCTTGTCGATGAAAAGGGAAAGGAAATTTCAGGTGAAGGAGCCGGGCAGCTCTGTATCAGTAACTCTTGGCCTGGTCAAATGCGAGGAATTTATGGTGATCCTGAACGTTTTTACACCACTTACTTTTCTCAGTATCCTGGAAAGTATTTTACCGGAGACGGTTGTCGAAGAGACAAAGATGGCTACTATTGGATAACAGGAAGAGTGGATGACGTTTTAAATGTCTCGGGTCACCGTCTAGGTACAGCTGAAATAGAAAGTTCTATCGATAGTCACGATGCCGTCGCTGAAGCAGCCATTGTCGGCTTTCCTCACGAAATTAAAGGACAAGGAATCTATGCTTTTGTGACATTGAAAGAGGGTCGCGAAGGTGATGAACAGATGCGAAAAGAACTGATTCAGGCCGTCCGTAAAGAGATTAGTCCCATCGCTCAACCCGATTTTATTCAGTGGGCTCCCGCCCTACCAAAAACCCGAAGTGGAAAAATCATGCGTCGAATTTTGCGGAAGATCGCTGCTGACGATTACCAACAGTTGGGAGACACTTCGACATTGGCGGATCCTGCGGTCGTGACACACCTCA
Organism: Bdellovibrionales bacterium; assembly: GCA_020435025.1. Taxonomy (GTDB): domain Bacteria; phylum Bdellovibrionota; class Bdellovibrionia; order Bdellovibrionales; family UBA1609; genus JAGRAG01. The sequence goes on from JAGRAG010000168.1 coordinate 7,358, forward strand.
TAGAAAATAGAATGAATCGAAAGTAACATACTGAGCTTTAAAAGAAGTGCCGAAGTATTTCTTTTAAACACTTCAATCTAGGAAATTATGAATCGATCCCAGTTCATTTTATTGGCACTTATGACTTTACTAGGGACATCCGAAGTTTTCATTTCTCTTTTGGGTTATGAATTTTATCCTTTTTCAAGATTTCCGATGTACGCCGGATACAGTAGCAGTTCCGATGCACAAATCATTTCCCTTTGCCTTTCAAAAACGGCTCCACAATCACATGAAGATTTTCATTCAAACTGCTGGCCCAACCCACCTCACCTCAATTTCTATCTTGCAAGAATGCTTTTAGAGTGGGAAAAAGGCTTCCAAAATGATCCTCCGACTTCGTTAAGTGAGCAACGAGTTGACTTCCATAAAGATCTTTTGAGCCGCCTTCTCAGAAAAAGTCAGCTACCTCCACCCTACTTCGTCACCATTTTTTCTCAATCTTGGCAAAAAGTGAGCTCTACAAACTGGGATCAACCCGACGGAATTCAGGTACTACTGCAATATGAATATATCCCAAATTAAATCACATTTGTCTCAGAATCTCATCGGCTCGTATGCAACCCCTTCGCATCTTGCTTTGCTTAGAATATCGGTATGTTTGTTACTGTTTTATTTCCTACCAAATCCAAATGTGTTTCAGCCTAAACTTTGGCAAGCACCTGGATTATGGCCTTTTCTTGGAGTTGTTGAGCCAAATTTTTTAAGTCTACTTCATAAGGTCACAATAGGTCTCCTCGGACTTACTCTCATCGGCTTCGGTGGACGGGTGATTTCCTCTTTAACCTTTACTCTCTCTTTTTTTATGACCTCTTATTCATTTCACTTTAATCAGTTTCACAGTTTAGCTCCCTTAACATTTTCTTGCCTTATACTCATTTTTTCAAAAACAAATGCTGCTTGGAGTGCCGATCGACTGCTAAAGAGAAAAACATGGTCAGGCCCACCCCCTTCCTTTTCTTATCTGTGGCCTCTGCGACTATTGCAATCCTATATTGCATTTGCCTACTTCACTTCGGCTATCACTAAACTCAATATCAGCGGATGGAAGTGGGTGTGGTCTGATAACATTCCTATGATTCTTCTTCACGGCTATGTACCGACGACTTTGCGGTCTTATCTTCTTAGCCATTCGTGGTTTTGGATTCAGTTGGGAGCGACACTCGTTCTTCTGATGGAACTGATAGCCCCAGCAATGCTGCTCACACCTATGTTACGCCTAATTTTTGCTTTGGAGATCTTACTTTTTCAGTCACTTGTGATTCTGACACTTGGAAGCCATGAAGCCTTTCTCACCTATCCTCTACTTATGCTACTGACAATTCCTCTGACAGATTGGAAGATGTGGGGACGCAAAACTTAAGCGTCAAATCCCTCAGAATCGAGATCTTCTTCTAAGTTTATAGAGACCTCTTCTTCGGTTTCAATAAAGTGCATTTGGTTCAATTTACTTAAAAAGACCGCATTGAGTGGCGGGACCGCATAACCCTGGAAAGCCAGATGAGCCCGATGTTCATCTTCGAAGATCTCCACACGGTTCACTCCTTCGTTGACTTCAAAGATTCTTCGAAACTCTGTCTGTACGCCACAAAACTTTAACTCTCCAAGAGGACTTTTGATAAGTTCCCCCATAGTATCGATGAATTGTCCAATCCCGATTGAGCCAACAAAACTCAACCCTTGAAGATTGAATATGACTTTTCTATTTACCAAATTTTTCAAACAAATTTGTTGAAATGGATCCACAGATTGGTAACTCATTCTTCCGCTCAATCGACATACAAAAACATCACCAATTTGCTCTAGTTTGGCTTCCATTTGTTCAACTCCTTTTTCCAATCAAAACCATATACGGTTTCAGTTTCAAACATCTATACCAGTATACGTCGGCTTGTGAGTTCTCCCGAGTCCAGCTAAACGATTCCCTACAAAAGCCTTAAATTCTCTATCGTAAAAAAGTCTGATAGCTGGCAGCCGATTCTAGGACCGACTTTGCCATACACGTCTTTCTTCCTAGACATCAGGACAGTCTGTTTTTTATACATTTTCTATCTATACAGTCCGATAACTCCAAAGAAAGAAGCTACTTACAAAGATCCTTTGAGGCCAAGCCCACCTCTGAACAAGATGTGCGATATCCTCAAGAGAACTTTCCAAAGCTTTAAAGCAACAACAGTACGACAGAAGAGATCAACATGAATTTAAAAAACATCATTAGCAAATTGGTCGGTCCATTAACATTAGGTTTAGCCATTACCGTTTTTTTTAGCTTTTTAGCTCTCATGTTTTACAGCAAGGATGCGGATGTAGTTGAAAGCAGTTTCTCTGTAAAGTTAATTAAAATCTTGCATCAAAAGTCTATCGATCTTCGCCTCCAAGGAAGAGGCCCTCGAAAAGGATCCGAAAATGTCGCTCTTCTCACTGTTGATGAAAGAGCCGTAAAAGAAGTGGGCCGCTGGCCATGGCCCAGAGATGTAGTTGCTAAAGCCATCGACAACACAATAAAAAATGGCGCTAAAGTCATCGCAATGGATGTGGTTTGGTCAGAAGATTCTCACAGACCTGAGGTTCATTTTGCGGAGACCCTCAAGGCTTCCATCTCAACGACTCCAGAAATTCAAGATAAAATGACTCAAATCCTTCAAGCAACTGATGCTGATCGCGCCTTTTCAGAAGTGATAGAGAAGAACGCCAAACACTTAGTCATGGGCTCTTTTTTTAACGGAAGCCAATCCGGAAATGGCTATCGCAGTTCCTGCTTTAATCTAGTTTATGAGCAAAGCGAAGCCTTTTCTATCTGGGACAACGAACAAGCTCTCCTGTCATCCCTGGACCCTCACTACAACTATGTTCCGGAAGGCATTAAAGATGCCTATATTCAACATCTACAAATGATTGCATCAGAAATTCAAGGAAATGAAGAAGAACCAAAGAGTCGAAGTGAACGCGTCGCCTTAGAATCTAAGGTTCAAGAAAAGCTATTTGAATTTTGTGCAAAGGACTGGTTGATTAAAGGAAAAGATCCCCTTTTTGAAGCTCTGGCAGAGCATTGGAGTACCTTAACAGCTGACGAAGACAAGGAGGACTTTCCTTTTAGTACTTTCGAAGAATGGGTCGACCACTTTCGTTACACTTCACTTTTTAGCCAAGTACAAGAAACCCACTCTTGGGTTCTAAATACTCCTTTGATCTCAAAAGGCGTCAAGAATACCGGTTTTTTTAATGCCATTTTAGATTCCGACGGCGTGATCCGTCGAAGTCAGCTTTTGGTTCAAACGGGTGATCACTATATGCCGTCCATTTCTTTTAAGGCCTTTCTTGTTGCCAATAATTACAACGCTGAGGTTGTTTTCAACAGAGATGAATCCGATTTCACCAAGAAGGGAATTCGTCAAATCAACATCACCAATAATGATACGGGGAACGTCGAGTTCTCGATTCCCATCACTCGAGATGGGACTATAAATATAAATTTTGCCGGTCAGAGACAGATGTTCCCATATGTCAGCCTTGCCGATATGGTTACCAACTCTCAAGATATGGTTGTCGAAGTCAAAGAATATTCAAAGGCAGAAGGACGATGGATTGACACCAGAAAAACGGTTAAGAAGACAGAGTTCCTCAAAGACAAAGTTCTCATTTTGGGAGCAACGGCTATCGGTATTTTTGACTTACGAGTCACCCCTTTTGACGAAAACTATCCAGGAGCCGAAACTCATGTAAACGTTATTGACAATTTGATGCGACGAGATTTTTTGCGTGTCCACAACGAAGAAGGTTTCCGAATGCTACTAGTTCTCGTTGTCTCGGGTATCCTATTCACCCTTATGCTAGGAAAACTCGGATCTGTTTCTGGCCTTTTCACCACGTTATTTTTGATAGGACTAACTCTCGTCATCGATCGTTTTTACTTTTTTGACAATGGAATCTTAGTCGCGGTGATATTTCCTATCCTACTCTACTTAACTCTGTACACCGCTGTAACTTTTTACAAGTACTTCACCGAAGAAAGAAACAAAAAAGAGCTACGTTCGACATTCTCAAAATACGTTTCCCCTGCGATCGTCGACGAGATTCTTCAAGACCCCACCAATATCGAACTCGGAGGAACCAAAAAGGACATTTCCGTATTCTTTTCAGACATTCGCGGCTTTACTACAATATCTGAAAAGCTGGATCCCAAAGCCTTGTCTGATCTTCTCAATAGCTACTTAACACCAATGACTGACATTGTTTTTGAAAACAAAGGAACATTAGACAAGTATATGGGGGATGCCGTCATGGCCTTCTTCGGGGCTCCTATCAGTCATTCATCCCATCCAAAAGATGCCTGTAATGCCGCCCTAGATAGTCTTGAAAAACTTGTCGACCTTCAGAAGCAGTATAAGGAAGAAGGCCTTCCTGTGATCGATATCGGAATAGGCATAAATACTGGAGAATGCAGTGTTGGCAACATGGGATCAGAAACGGTCCGTAACTACACGGTTATGGGAGATGCTGTCAATCTTGGGTCTCGCTTAGAGGGCATCAATAAACAGTATGGAACAAGAATCATCATTAGTGAATTTACCTATGAAAGAGTTAAAAATGACTTTACTTGCAGAGAAATCGACGTGGTTCGAGTCAAAGGAAAACTCCTACCCGTCAAAATTTATGAATTAGTCGGTCGTGGTCAACTCCCTCAGGAGTCCTATGAACATCTTGGAAAGTTCGAGGAAGGCTATGCGCTGTATCACTCACGTGAG